>CAZAGR010000007.1:0-21825 GCA_964484585.1 uncultured Propionivibrio sp.
TCCCTTCGCTGCACTCCATCCCGATTTGCTCGATCGCACCATCACGCTGATGGGTCCGGGGAAAACCTACAACATTGCAGGCTTGGGGGCCTCGTTTGCCGTGATTAGCAACCCAGCACTGCGACGAAAGTTTCATGCCGCGATGAAGCGTTTAGTGCCGGATATTTCCGCTTTTGGGTACACCGCAATGCTGGCCGCCTACACCGACACGGACGACTGGCGGCAGGAACTCCTGAATTATCTGCGCGGTAACCGCGACTGCGTGATCGCCGCGATGCACCGCATGAATCTTCCAGTGACACGCGTGGATGCAACATTTCTCGCGTGGATCGATGCGCGACGGCTGTCCGATGCCGCGGTTTTTTTCGAACAGCACGGTGTCGGTCTGTCTGATGGTGCGCCATTCGGTGCGCCGGGCTTCCTGCGTCTGAATTTTGCGTGTCCGCGCACGCTACTGAACGAGGCGCTGACGCGTATGGAACTCGCCCTCGGATCGATAACGCTATGATTAAAGTATTTGCATGGCGCTTGAAAAGTATTATGCTGACATAGCTACCATTAGCGGTTAATTTTCCGGATGACAATATTCGCAGCTGACTCGCCAGTTGCAGAGCGCCCGCAGTGCTGGCTGGGCAGCCTGCTGCTATCTGCGTCGCTGTTGATCATGCCTCTGGGCACTGCGGCGCAGGAAATGCATTTGGCCGCAAACGAAAAGGCCGTGGAGCAATCCGTTGCCACCCAGCTATTGACTGAAATATACAAAAAGGCAGGATTGGCTCTTATCGTCGAACCGCTACCCGGCGCGCGGGCCAATGTGCTGGCGCTATCCGGTGAAAAAGATGGCGAAGTGGCACGCATCCAGCCCTATGTCGACCGCAATCCGTCACTGGTCAAAGTGGAACCGGGCTATTACCACCTGACTACGGCAGTGTTCGCCAAGTCCGGCAGAAACATCAAGATCGCCAACAAGGCTGATTTATCCAGTTATCGGGTCGGTATCGTCCGTGGCATCGCCCATGCCGAATCCGCCACCGCCGGACTGACCTCCATTGAAGTGACCAGCAATTACGAACAGATGTTTCGCATGCTGGCGGCTGGCCGCATCGATCTGGCGATTGATACCGGGATCAATGGTCGCCTGACCCTTCAGACATTCGGGCTGTCCGGCATAGAGCCCGTTGGCGAACTCGCTCGCCTCGAGCTCTTTCACATTCTGAATGCAAAAAACAAAGAGCTGGCGCCGCGCATAAGCACGGCCATTCGCGCGTTACGCTCCTCCGGCGAGCTTGATCGGCTGACCGCTCGGGTCGAAAAGGAGATGGTACAAGGAGCGCACTGATTTTCGATCGGCGCGGCGACGGCCAACGTCCGCCCCGCTAGAATGCCGGCTTATGCTGATCCATCCCCAGTTTGACCCCATTGCAATTCAGCTTGGACCGTTGCCCATACGTTGGTACGGGCTGATGTATCTCGCTGGCTTTCTCGCCTTTCTGTGGCTCGGCAAACGGCGCGCATTGGCGCAACCCTGGCACGGAATCAAAGTGCCGGACCTTGATGATTTGTTGTTCTATGGTGTGCTCGGCGTGGTCTTTGGCGGTCGGCTCGGCCAGGTATTTTTTTACCAGCCTGGCTACTTTCTGGATCACCCACTCGAGATACTTTCCGTGTGGAAAGGCGGCATGAGTTTCCATGGCGGCTTTCTCGGCGTGCTGGTCGCCATGGCGCTTTGGGCACGCAAGTCTGGCAAGACTTTTTTTCAAGTCACCGACTTCATCGCCCCACTGGTGCCGCTGGGACTGATGACCGGCCGCATCGGCAACTTCATCAACGGTGAACTATGGGGCCGCGTGGCTGATGCATCTCTGCCGTGGGCGATGATATTCCCCTACGTTGACTCCCTGCCGCGTCATCCTTCGCCGGTTTATCAAGCGATCGGCGAAGGCTTGATGTTGTTCATCCTGCTTTGGCTGTTTTCCGCGAGACAACGAGCGCCGCGAGCAGTGTCAGGTATGTTTCTCATCGGCTATGGCACTTTCCGGTTTATCGCCGAATTTTTCCGCGAACCGGACCACGGCATTTTCGGCATCTCTTACGTTGTCAGCATGGGGCAATGGCTGAGCCTGCCCATGGTGCTGTTTGGCGCCTGGCTGCTGCTCAAGCCGGCGCGACCCTGAGCGCATCCAGCATTTCGCGGGTGATGAGAGTGATGCCGCTTTCGCTGCGCATAAAGCGTCGTGCATCCTCGACTTCATCCTCTCCGATGATCATTCCATCGGGAATCTGGCAACCGTGATCCACCACGCAGCGCGTCAGACGCGCGCGCCGACCGACCTCGACCTCCGGCAGCAAAACACTCCACTCGATCTCGGCATACGAATGAATTCGGCAGCTTGAAAACAGCATCGAGCGATTCAAGCGCCCCGAAATAATGCAACCGCCACTCACCATGGATTCGATCGCCATGCCGCAGCGCCCCATCTGGTTATGTACAAACTTGGCCGGCGGCAACTGTTCCTGATAGGTCAGAATCGGCCACAGCTTGTCGTAAAGATTCAACGAAGGATTGGTCGCCGTGAGGTCCATGTTGGCCTCCCAGTAGGCGTCGATGGTTCCGACATCGCGCCAGTATGAGGCGCTTTCATCCTCGCCAACGTACGACTCATTGAACGGGTGCGCAATCGCCACGCCTTCACGGACCGCCTTCGGGATGATGTCCTTGCCAAAATCATTGCTGGATGTCTCATCCCGAGAATCGTCGTCGAGACTCTGGTAAAGATAGTCTGCATCAAAAACATAAATCCCCATGCTGGCAAGGCTCATTTCGGGTTTGCCCGGCATTGCCGGCGGGTCGACCGGCTTTTCCATGAACTCGGTAATGCGACGATCGCCATCGACGGCCATCACACCAAAAGCACTCGCCTCGTGGCGGGGAACTTCGATGCAACCGACCGTACATCGAGCGCCACGCTGCACGTGGTCAGCCAGCATAAGTGCATAGTTCATCTTGTAAATATGATCGCCCGCAAGAACCACAATGTACTTGGGTTTATACGAGCGAAGAATATCGATATTCTGAAAAACCGCATCCGCAGTACCCTGATACCACGACACTTCGTCAATCCGCTGCTGCGCCGGCAGGAGATCGACAAATTCGCCCATTTCAGACTTTAAGAACGCCCAGCCGCGCTGCAGGTGGCGCAGCAAACTGTGCGACTTGTACTGAGTGACCACGCCGATGCGACGAATACCCGAATTGAGGCAGTTCGAAAGGACGAAATCAATGATGCGGAACTTGCCACCAAAATACACAGCCGGCTTCGCGCGCCGGTTTGTCAGATCCTTCAGGCGACTACCACGGCCGCCCGCGAGAACCAGGGCAACCGCCTGTCGCGGCAACATATGGGTACGGGCCAGGTCTGTCAGGTTCATGCACAATCCCCAATCATTAAAAGTTTTAATTTGCCGTCATTTTTCGGTCTGAAAAGTCGGCGCTGGCGGGACGGGCCTGATCGCCGGATATGCTACACCGGTCCCCAAGTCAACCCGGGCGTCATCGTAGTCCAGGTCATTCAGATAATGATGCAGCGCATTGAGGAGGCTTCCCTTGGCATCATCCTGCCCTAGATGCCAAAACATCACGCCGGCAAGGTTTTCACGTCGGATATATTTAGCTTTGTACATGAGTGACTCTTCATCATCATAGGTGACAAACAGAAGTTTTTCGCGATGGAACAGATAGGGTGTCCGGGTAAGCTGGTTGAAATGCCGCTCGTAGCCATGACGTCCGGTCAACAATCCTTGAATGTCTGCATAGCTCACGGCACGAGGCTCATTGGCGGCAATACATGGCGTACAGCCGACGAGCCAGGACGGATTGCCCTCATATGGCTCTTCGCCGCTCGTCGTGTGCGGGCTGTATTGCCCATTATCCGTCGCGCCGACGCCCTTGAATGCGCGGCCGTAGAAGGGCACACCGACGACAAGTTTGGAAGCGGGAACGCCGGCCAGAAGGTACTGCTTTACGGCAGCATCGACGGTCAGCGAAAACGGCGAGGGAAAAGCTGCAATCGCATTCGCGGCATTCAGGCTCTGTTTGCTTCCACGCAATGCATTGCTGCTAACCGGGCCGGCTGGATCGCCGAGCAAAGGCGAATGATGGTTGGTGAGCGTGTCCCATGCTCCCGCCAGATCATACGTCATCAGGTTTATGTAGTCGACTTGCGCGGCGATAGCAGTCAAGTGATCGTAATAGCGCGCAAGGTAGGAGGCTCCACCGGAGCCGGCAATCGTCAACTGATAGGGTTTGGATGCCCGATCAACACTCTCTGTCATTAGTAGTCGACGGACTTCCTTCAGTGCTTCCCCAAAATTGGCAGCATCCTCGGGACGCGGATATTCCCAATCGATATCAATGCCGTCGAAGCCGAAGCGCTTCATCAGATTCACGCACGACGAGGCGAAGCGTCCGCGGCTTTCCGATGTTGCCACAGAATTTCGGTAGTTGTTCACCGATTTTCCGTCGTCCTTGCTGTACTCCCAGCCACCCACAACAAACATGATCCTCAAGTTTGGATTGTGCTGACGCAAGTCACCCAATCGCGTTGTGACGCTGAGCGCTTTCGCCAGATCGATTGCCGAATCCCACGCGCATTCGCCATTGACATTGATGTCGAGAAAAGAAAAGTTGATATGCGTCAGTTGGCTTGCTTGAGCCGGGGTGATCCTGGAAATGGGAAATGGTACAACTGTGGGGTCGCTTTCTGTATAACGATTGATCTGATCGGGTGCCAGGTAATAGTAGCCGATCACGACATTTTGTCCGGTCGGAGAGGCTCGAGCTCCGCCAATCATCATTAGGCAACCGATGACCAGACCAATGAAACTAACAGAGCTTAGTCGTAAATACATACGTCACCACTCCCATACTCATCGTATATCTTCTTGCGCCATAAACGATTTTGCGTTGTCCTCTTTTGCCAACGCTGATAAGCCTCCGTTCGGTCCGGCCTAATCATGCTCAACAAACTCCCTGAGTTTTTTCCTTATTGCTTTTTTCTGCTCTGCGGACATTTCGGCCAGAATACCGCGCGCAGAAGCAGGCAGGTGTTGCTCTGCAGCGCACGTCGGGCCAAATACATAATGTTGAAAAATTGTGCTCCAGGCTTTTCGCTCGTGGTCGGGCAATTGTCTCAAACTGGCTAGGGCATGCCATAGACTTCCGATACCAGAGGGCATGATCGCTTGGGTATCTTCTCGCCACCAGTAGTTGACCAGCATATTGAACGGGGCGAACGATTCAACGTGGTGCCACCAAAGCGGCGGGATGTAAATGGCGTCACCGGGACCAACGTCGGCGACCACTGCTGTGGCGAGCGCTGCACGAAACAATGGGAATTGATCAAAATCAGGTTGTGAAAAATTCACCAGACTAATTGGTGTTCCGGTCGGCGCGAAATCCAGTGGTCCGATGTAGAGGTTTTTAATCTGTTCCGGTGGAAAAAGCGTAAATCGGCGAGTCCCGGCAACGACGCAAGCGATGTTGCTAGATTCATCAAAATGTGCAGGCGTTCTAATTGAGTTACCAATCCAGAGCCGCGGTTGAATACTTGAATCAATTAGATGCAAGTCATGGGTCGCGAGAAAATCGGGGGCACAGTCAGCAATCAGCGCACTTTGGACGGCCACTGAGGGCGGATCAGTAAAATGCGAGTAGCGCATGATTTGCCCGATGACTTGAGAGAGCGTTAGCTTGTTTCTTAGAAAATTAAAACCATCGAGTGATTCGTTGTAAAAGAGCCTTCCTTTTTCGGCCGGTGGAGCCATGACTGCATCTACGACATGGCCGGTATCCATAGTCACAAGAAGCTGACAGACAGACTCGGGCGCTTGTTTAGCCAATTGGACAGCAGACCAGTCATCGACCAAGCCCCGAAAGATAACGGGGCGATATTTGGGGACTACATCCCGGCGAAATGACTGTGCGCTTACTCGCAGAATCTCCTCGACCGGCGATAGTGTCGGGTGATTATGCAAATTCATGGCAGAGGTCTCGTCATGGTTCACGTTCTTGACCTGATTGTACATTTGCTCCTGGACGCCGATTCGGTCAATCGATACGGGGTCGATACAGACGAATGCGCCAAACAATTGTCCTTAGATCAAAAAACCTGCCAGTTCGTCGGAACGAAGTGGCAGGCTGAGTTTCAGTTGGGAAGTGGTCTGAGTCAGCCAATCCCATCCCTCAAAAATTAATTACATCTTGGCACGTAGCGTCAGGAAGAATTGACGCCCACTCTGATAGATCGACCGCGGCTGGTCTTCGTTGAGAGCGAAGTATTTGAGCTTCGGTTTATTCAGGTTGTGCATGTCAAGTGCGATCGAGAAGTTGTCGTTGATCTTATAACCAAGCGATGCGGATAAGGTACCCACTGCAGCTTGCGAGAACGCTGTCTGCCGATCCAATCCGCTATAGAAGTCGGACCGGTGGCTGTAGGACAAGCGTGCATTGTATTTGTCATTCTCAAAGTAGCCGCTTAGGTTGTAGGTGTTTTTCGATGCTCCGACCACCGCTCCGCCGTCAGCGTCTTTTGCATCGGCGTACGTATAGTTGGTGGCAAATCCGAAGTTCGCGCTCAAGGGCTGCTCATAGGCAAGTTCAATACCTTTGACCTTGGCACTGGTGTTGATCGGCACGCTCATTACGTACAAGCGGTCCGTACCGTTAGGATCCGTTGATGAAAACGTTTTAAAGGTCTTCTCAACCTGACCCAGACCCACATAGCTTGTCAGATCCATATAAAACAAACCTGCTGAGGCCAGTGCGCGTGGCGCGAAATACCACTCCAACGATCCATCGACGTTATTGGAACGAATCGGCTTCAGATCCGGATTCGGGCCGGAACCACTACCAGCACGCTCACTTGCTGCCGGTGGTGTCAAGCTTACGGCTGATGCCAACGCACCGAAATCAGGACGGGTCATCGTCTTTGAAATCGCAACACGGCCAACAAGATCCTTACGTAGATCGAAACGCAAATTGGCGCTCGGCAGGAGGTCGTTGTAGGTGTGCTCTGTCACATACTTGACGTACGGTCCGAACAGTGACGTCGTAATAGCGCCAGGAGTTCCGGCATCTGCACCTCGATTAAGGACAATATGCTCCTTCGTCTTGACTGCACGCAGGCCAATGTTTCCACTCCAACCCGCGCCCTCCATTGTGGCCTGAACGTACGCTGCGGAAGACTTTTCTTCCAATGAGAAATTATCGAGCCAGTATTCGCGTGAGCCGTCTTGTGGCCTGTATGCATACGTCTTGGCGAATGCGGCCATCTGTTCCGCCGTCTGGTACCAGATACTTCTTGGAAACTCACCGCCCAGGCCACTGGCGAAGTTGCCCGGATACTGAGACACACTGACGGGAATCGCAGCCGCGCTAAATGCGCTGCCGTCAAGTGCTGGCCGCTGGTTCAACGTATGCGGGTTATCGCGATTGTGCTCTGCGGCACGCACGCCAAATTTTATTGCAGTGAAAACTCCGCCATCCAGCGAATATTCTCCATCAAACTGTGCCCAGTCTTCCTGGTCCTTGATTGCGATTTCCTGATTGCCAAAAATCCAGTCAAGACTGATGCCAGCCGGCGATGCGTTGTTGTTATTGCCGAACTTTACGTTGGCGCCTGAGTCAATGCCGTTTAGCTTCCACGAAACACCTGCGCCCTTGGCGATATCCCATTCAGCGATGTCCTGAGTCGGCGTATAGCCTTCGCCCTTGGACGTACCCAATTGGCCACTCACCTTCAAGGCATTCGATACTTTGTACTTGCCTTCAATGCTAATAAAATTGGACTTGGAGCCGGCGTCCGGGCGCGATATTTCGTCATAGAGCCCGTAGGTCGTTCCCGGTACACCAGTGAAAGTTGCCTCGGTCAGCGTTTTTACTCCACCGGTATTCTTGACTACATAACCAGCGTTCGGCGCTACACCTGCGCCGATGAAAAAGGGCGAGAAAGTCAGATAATTGCGGTTGTAATTTGCGGCATCGAGTTTCGAGGAAAATCCGGTGATATTAAGGTTGAAATCCTTGCTCGGTTTGAACTGAACATCGATAAGGCCGCCTGTGCGTTCCCGCACTTGTTCGAATAACGCTGAACCAATCGCACGGGGATACCATACGTTGGCGAGATCAGGATTCGAAACGGCAAGGGCGCTACCGGGTGCAACCCTGTCATAGCCGAGTATTTCCTGACCGTCGCGACGCAAGCTTCGTTTTTCTGAGAAGACTTGCAGCATTACACCCGCGGTGTTGGCGTCGTTCTTGAAATTAAACAGGGCGCTGAATTGGGGATCGGTCTCTTTCGCCAGCTGGGCATGCACCACGCCGAGAGTGACCTCCGCTGTCATTTGTTTTTTGAAATCGAGTGGCTTGCGCGTAATGATATCTACAGAGCCGGTAACGCCGCCCTCAACCAGGCTCGCTTCTGAGCTCTTGCGTACTTCGACACGGCTAACCAGTTCAGAAGGCAGCAGTGTGTAGCTGATGCTGCGTCCGACACCCGCACCCGCCTGATTCAAAACAAACCAGTCACCTGCCGCCATGTTATGGCCATTGATCAAAGTCTGCGTCAAACTAGGATTGGTGCCGCGCATGCTGACACGATCGTTTTCATCAAAGCCACCCTCATTGCCGCTGGCCGAACTGATCGTCACCCCGGGAAGGCGAGCTAGCGAGTCTGCAACGTTTTTGTCCGGCATCTTGCCGATATCTTCGGCAGTAATGACGTCGATGTGTGATTCTGCGTTACGCTTTTGCGATAGCGACTGTTGAAGTGATGCGCGAATGCCGGTAACTTCAATAGTCGTTGTCGGCATTGCATCGGTTGCCTGTTGGGCAATTGCAGTCATGCTCGCGAAAGCGAGGGCAACGGCAGCAGCTACTTTGGTTTTCTGAAAACTCATAAAGCCTCCCATAAAGTGAATATGTGCTCGCCAGCCAAGTGGCGATACGCGTACTTCAATACTGAACGTCCCGTTGAAAGACCGGAACAACCATCACAACGTGATCTAATTCGATACCACTCAATCACGATTGAGTACCACTTTACGACCACATGAAACCAATTGCAACAAGTTTTTTAAAATCAGTTCAAAAATCGTTTGAAAAAAACAACAGCGATCCTTAAATTAGTCATTTTTTCCTAATGCATTGTTAATAAACAATAATTTTTTCCACGCACTTACAACCGGCATTTATCGCCAAGAAGAGCAGTCCAATGCAAATATCCGACGGTTGGCTAAAATAGCTGGGAGCGTCAAAACTTAATCTAATGTGGTGTTGATTTTTGCTAACTGGTGCTACACTGGTGCTTAATTTTAAATTCGACGACTCGGCGATTGCGTCGATAACATCCAATCATCTCCCGGACCCACCACGGTCTTAACTAGACACACTCTGACATGCGAACAACACAAATCTGGGTTGATGGCGGCGGTAGCGGCACGAGGATTCGTGTTCTTACCCAGCATGGCCTCACGCTGGATAGCGCGAACGGTGGGCCGTCAGCGTTGGCGCAAGGAGTTGAGGCAGCGTGGCGCAATATTGACCAGGCAATTGCAGCAACATTCACGCGAGCCAAGCTGGCACGTCCTGCCAACATTGACATCGGTCTCGCCATTGGCGTCTCGGGCGCAGAGGTCGACGCATGGCGTATGGCCTTTCTAGCGGCCAATCCAGGCTACGGCAAACTTTGTGTTGCCACGGATGGCACGACCTCATTGCTCGGCGCGCACGGCGGGGCACCGGGAGCGATGATCGCATGCGGTACCGGTGTAATTGGCGAAGTATTACGTCTTGATGGTGCACGTGTCACCGTCAGCGGCTGGGGATTTCCCTACGGCGACGAAGGCAGTGGTGCATGGTTGGGGCAACGGGCGCTGGCGCTGACCATGCATGCGATTGATGGACGGCTGCCAAATTCGCCCCTGACCGACTCGATCCGCCAGTACAGCGGGAGGGACCGCGCCAGTCTGCTCAACTGGTCATTCACGGCCGGGCAGACGGGCTTTGCCGCACTGGCACCGCTGATATTTGATGCGGCCGCGACCGACCCGCTGGCCGACCGACTTCTCAATGCTGCTGCCGACGAACTCGACACAGTCGCACGTACACTGGATCCAACTCAAACGTTGCCAATCGCGATGCTCGGTAGCGTCGGACAACGCATCGCCCATCGCATGGACTCATTCCAACGCGGATTGCACGTGCCACCGAAAGGAACGTCACTTGATGGCGCATTTCATCTTTTTGAACACACGACCGAGGCCTGGTCATGATCGCTGAATCAATCAATTTTCAGTCGGACGAGCAATCACCGACTCCCCTGTATCTGCAGTTAGCCGTGCATCTCGAGAAACTGGTACACAAGGGGCTATCTGACGGCTTGCTAGCGCTGCCCTCGGAACGGAAACTGGCTGAGGATTCCGGTGTGTCTCGCATCACCGCACGCAAGGCAATCGAGCACTTGGTGAACCAGGGGCTGGTCGTCAAGCGCCACGGTTCGGGCAATTACATCAAGCCGCGCATTGAGCAACCGGTATCAAAACTGGTCAGTTTTTCCGAAGAACTCAAGCACCGTGGCTTCACCCCAAGCTCGCAGTGGTTGTCGCGAACCTTGGGCCCGGCAACGCCTGAACAGCAGCTTGCACTGCAATTGGCGCCGACAAGCGTAGTGACACGATTGGAGCGCCTGCGCCTCGCCGATCAAGTTGTCATGGCGTACGAATACAGTGTTCTGCCGGAAAGCGTGGTGCCATTTCCCGCTGCGGTCGGAGAGTCGCTTTATGCCTATCTGAAGACACGTGATCTTGCGCCCGTTCGCGCGATACAGCACATTCGCGCCACGAGTGCGGGAGAGGGTCTTGCGGCAAAGATGGGAGTCGATCCGCACCAAGCATTGGTATTCGTTTCGCGAACTGGATTCAGTCAAGCGGGTCAGCCGGTTGAATTGACTCACTCTTATTGCCACAGCGACTTTTACGACTTTGTTGCCGAACTCAGACTGACCTCATGACGCATTTCGACGGCATTCTCATCACACCGGAAGGGTTTCTGCATGGTCGTCTGACAACCGATGCCGGACGAATCACGGATATCTCTGGGACACCCGTCAGCGAAACCGAGGCCCGTGCCAGCGGTTTAGCAATTCATGTCCCGGGATTTATCGACCTTCATGTCCATGGCGGAGCCGGTAGCGACATCATGGACGCCGGCAACGCACCCGCGACGATCGCCCGACGCCATGCGCAGTTTGGCACCACTGCTCTGCTGGCCACCACCATGACTGCACCCGAGGAAGACATCGTCGCTGCGCTGCATGCAATCACCCCGCATATCAGACAGCGCCAACAACAAGGCGCACGCGTACTTGGCGTGCATCTAGAGGGCCCCTATATCAACCCCGGGAAGCTTGGCGCGCAACCCAATTTCACCGCACGGGCGACGGTTGAAGTGATTCGTGCGTACCACGCGATCGCGCCGATTCGAACGATCACTCTGGCACCGGAAGTTGATGGAAATCTGGCCTTGATTCCGCACTTGGTAAAACTGGGAATCCGCGTGCAAATCGGGCACTCGCTGGCCAGTTATGAGGTCGGTTGTCGCGCGCTCGATTGCGGCGCGACCAGTTTCACTCATCTGTTCAACGCCATGACCAGCCTTCACCACCGCGAACCCGGACTTGTCGGCGCCGCACTGGCACACGCACATCACGCGGAGATCATCCCCGACCTGCTTCACGTGCACCCGGGCGCGATTCGCGTCGCGCTACGCGCCATCCCCGAGCTCTATTGCGTGACGGACTCAACGGCCGCGACCGGGATGCCGGACGGCGAATATCGACTGGGCCGACAGGTCGTGACCAAGTGCATGGGCGGAGTTCGCCTGGCGGATGGCACACTCGCTGGATCCACGTTGACCATGGATCAAGCACTGCGCAACTTGGTTACAGTGGGGCTTGACTTGCATGATGCCGTCCGGCGCGTCGCCACGCTGCCGGCGGCCTACCTCGGCTTGACGGATCGAGGTCGCCTGGTTGTTGGCGCGTTTGCGGACATCGTCACCCTGGATCCACAACTGAATATCTCCGCAGTCCATGCGGAAGGAGAAAAAATTGAACGCTGAGAGAAGTTACCCCCCCGCTAACAACCCACCGCAAAGTACGTTAATGCTTCAAGAGGCACTCTCGGCACCCAATTTTGTAGCCACTTTGCTGGATTTGGAACGCGAAAATTTCAACAAACTTGGCGAACGTTTACGCAGTGCGCCGCCGAAATCGGTGCTTACGATCGCGCGCGGGTCCTCAGACCATGCGTCCGCCTACATGGCCTATCTGATCATGGTGCACATGGGTCGCCTGGTCACCTCATTGCCAATGTCTCTGGTCACCCTGTATCAGTCGCGGATCGTCTGCGACGGTCTGCTCTCAGTTGCATTCTCACAATCCGGGCAAAGCCCGGACCTGGTCGCGCCGACCCGCTCCTTTCGCGAAGACGGCGCGCGCACTCTAGCCTTCGTTAACGACCCCGAGTCGCCGCTGGCCCAGGCTGCCGAACACGTGATTCCGTTGCACGCCGGCGCCGAACGCAGCATCGCCGCCACCAAGAGCTTCATTGCCCAACTGGTTGCCGGCATCGGACTGGTCGCCGCATGGAAAAAAGATGTTCTGCTGCTCAAAGCATTGGAACAACTACCCGCCAACCTGGAACGTGCGGCGACTATGGATTGGTCGCCGGCGGTACAGGCACTGGTTAATGCCGAGCGCCTTTTCGTCATTGGCAGAGGTACCTGTCTTCCCATCGCGCTTGAGGCAGCACTCAAATTCAAGGAAACCTGCGGAATTCAAGCCGAAGCATTTTCGTCCGCCGAGGTGAAGCACGGACCGATGGCATTGATTGACGAGGATTATCCCTTGCTGGTGTTCGCTCCGCGGGGGCCGGCACAAGCGAGCCTGCTCGCGCTCGCGGACGAAATGCGCTCACGCTCGCGCCGCGTCCTGTTGGCGGCCCCTCCCGATATTGCTGGAGTGGATCTGCCGCTCATCGACACCGGCTCCGAGGATCTCAATCCGATCGCGGCCATTCAAAGCTTCTACCCCATGGTCGAAGCACTGGCGAGGGCACGCGGATTGAATCCCGACCAGCCACCGCATCTGGCCAAAGTGACCAAGACGCATTGATCGCCAATGTGGCGAAAAACGTCAATTCCAGATATATGAATCGACACCATGATGACGAAAAATAAGAACACCGCCGAGTTTCATCCCGGCCAACTCTTGATGGTGGACATCGAGGGTATGGAACTGGACGACGATACCGCGCATTTTCTACGCGAAAATCATATCCGCGCCATCTGCCTCTTTCGCAAAAATATGGGTAGCGAGGCAAAGATCCGTAAGCTGACCGCTGATCTGCGCGCCGTAATGGGGCCACTATCTTTAATCGCCATCGACCAAGAGGGTGGTCCGGTGATTCGTTGCACGTCATTGCCGCAACCGCCCGCCGCGATGGCGCTTGGTGCTATCAACGACCCCGGCACGGCAGAGCGCGTCGGCGCTGCGGTCGCCCGCGGCCTGCGCTACCTGGGTATCAACTGGAATTTCGCCCCGGTGCTCGACATCAATAACAATCCAACTAATCCGGTCATCGCCGAACGTAGCTTCGGTGAGGATGCCGATCGCGTGATTCGTCTGGCCGGCGCCTGGATGAACGGTTCGCTGAAAGAAGGTGTGGCGTGCTGCGTAAAACACTTTCCCGGTCACGGGGACACGCACATGGACTCGCATCATGCGCTGCCGTCGGTGAATAAGTCCATGGCCCAGCTTGAAGCCCTGGAGTTGAGACCTTTCCGCGCGCTGGCAGCAACAGCGCCGGCGATGATGACGGCACATATCGTCTATCCGCAGATCGACCCCGGCCATCCGGCCACGCTGTCCAGGCCTTTTCTGACCGGCATATTGCGCGGGGCCATCGGCTACAGTGGCGTGGTGATCACCGACGCTTTGATGATGAAGGCGGTTCATGACCGCTACGGTCATGCCCGCGCAGCCTTGCTCACCCTGCAGGCCGGCGCCGACATGCCACTGGCGCAGGGCAACCGGCAAGAGCAGATCGCGGCATTAGCGGGTATTGCTGACGGAATTAAAGCCGGATCACTACTCATCGACGACCTTTACGCCGCGCGCGATCGTCTCGACGCCCTGGCCCTCCGTTACCCTGCAACGGCGACCGAATATGCTGCAGTCCAACGCGCACAGGATGACGCCTTGATGCGCGATACCTGGGCCAGAGGACTCACGGCACTTAGGAGTCCGCAACCCCCCTTGCGGACGGCGGCGCTCCGCGTAATCACCCAAGGCAATGTGATCAGTGACGGCGTATCCGAAGCCGGCCTTTCCGCGGCGGACGTTCGCGATCTTTTTCAGCACTGGACAGATGTCGATTTCGTCGAGGTCAGTGACCTGTTGCATCTGGATTGGACGGAGCTTCCGGTAGACGGGCGCACGACAATCCTGGTGTCAAACATCCGCCGCCGCTATGGCACCCACGCAACCGCGTGGCGACCGGATCTACACCTGATCCTGTGGAATCCGTTTCAGGCCATGGATGTCGCAGCGCCGGCGCTGATTTCCTGGGGATATTCGACCGGCGCACTGGAAGCCGTACGCCATTGGCTTGAAGGTAACGCGCCCGCACCTGGCATTGCCCCGGTGACTCTAGGCATCCGCAGTTCGCAGTAGACAAATTACAAATAAATCATCAGGAGAATCACAATGAATACCGAGTCCGGCGCCAAACGGTCGCCCATGACCTGGGTGCCCAGCCTTTACTTCGTCCAGGGCATGCAGTTCTTCGTTGTCATGCTGATCGCCGGCCTTATGTTCAAGAACATGGGCGTACCCAATGACCAGATTGCGCGATGGACAGGCGTACTGGGTCTGGCCTGGGCGATCAAGCCGCTGTGGAGCCCCTTCCTTGAATTATTGCGCAGCAAGAAACTGATCGTGGTCAGCATGCAGTTCACCGGTGCCGTGGGCCTAGCCTTGATGGCGCTGGCGCTGCAGTTGCCGTCCTGGTTTGCCGCCAGCATTGGAGTACTTTTTCTGCTCGCCTATGCCTCGGCGACGCACGATATTGCCTGCGACGGCCTCTACATGGCCAGCCTCGATAGCAAGCAGCAGGCAGCCTATGCCGGCTGGCAGGGTGCCTTCTTCAATGCGTCGAAATTTCTCACGCTGGGTGGCCTGCTCATCCTTGCCGGCAATCTCGAAAGGAGCATGGGTGTCTTCAATGCCTGGTCGAGCATCTTCGCCTTGCTCGCCGTATTGCTGGCGCTGCTCGCCAGTTACAACGCCTGGGTCCTGCCTGGCGCGCTCAACACCGGCCATAGCGACCTCACCGTCGCCGGCGTGTTTCGCACGCTCGGCGAGGTCATTGTGGACTTCATGAAAAAGCCCGGCATCTGGCTGGCCATTGTGTTCATCGTCATGTTCCGCTTCGCGGAAGGCCAGGTACAAACCATCGGCCCTCTGTTCATGCTCGAAGCCCGCAATGCTGGTGGCCTTGGCCTGAACACCGAGCAGGTCGGGGGCATCTATGGCACAGTTGGCACGGCAGCGTTTCTCGTCGGCAGCATCCTTGGTGGCTACTTCACGGCATGGCTCAGCTTGCGCCGCGCCATGCCGATATTGATCATTGCCATGGCCGTGCCCAATATGGTCTTCTATTACCTTGCGATATCACTGCCCAGCGACCTGGTGCACCTCAGTATCGCCGTCGGCGTCGAGATGTTCGGCTATGGCTTTGGCTTTGTCGGCATGATTCTTTACATCATGCAGGCCGTTGCCCCGGGTAAATACCAGACGGCGCATTACGCACTCGGCAGCGGCATCATGCAGCTCGGCTTCATCTTTTCCAAGACGATAAGCGGCGACATTCAGATGAGCCTCGGCTATGAAATTTTCTTCCTGTGGACTATCGTCTGCGGCATCCCCGCACTGATACTTAGTCGCTTCCTCAAGCTGCCGGACGCAGCTCACGCGACCACAGCCGCTGAACCCGCTGCCGCCTGAACATGAAGAGCCGCCGCGGTCTACTAAGCGGCGCAACCGCTGCCATGCTGGCGCTGCTGGTGACATTTATTTCCGTCGCCAACGCCGCCGATCAGGAAATTTTCTTCGATGATTTCAACTATGTCGACGTGCCTGCCTTGAACGCTGGGGGCTGGCAACAACGTATGGCATCTGGGCATCCCGGAGTACCTGGTGCTCGCTGGGGCGAGGACAGCATTGCTCTGGTTGTCGATCCTGCGCATCCAGACAATCACTTGCTGCGCTTGAGCGCACGCACTGATGGAACAGCCGAAGGGACCCTGCAGTCACAGGTCTGCCATCAGCGTAAATTCCTCGAGGGTACCTACGCGGCCCGCATTCGCTTCAACGACTCTCCCGTATCCGGCATTGACGGCGATCCGGTCATCCAGACTTTCTATGCGACAGCACCGCTGAGGTTCGATTTCGATCCGGAGTTCAGCGAGATTGATTGGGAGTACCTGCCCAATGGCGGTTGGGGCAGTCAGAAAACCCGACTCTACGGCATCACCTGGCAAACCGTTCGACTCGAACCGTGGCAGTCCTTCAACCAGGCACATGAGGAATTTGGCGCGCTTGATGGTTGGCATATCTTGCTAATGCAGGTGGTCGACGGCAAAACCCGTCATTATCTCGATGGACGTTTACTCGCGCGCCATGGTGGCAGAAACTATCCCGTCGTACCTATGTCGATCAACTTCAACCTTTGGTTCTCACCCACCGGTCTACTTCCACAGAGTGCCGAACCACGCCGATATGAGCAGGATGTTGACTGGGTATTCCATGCACGAAACAGGGCACTGTCACCTTTGCGAGTCGCCGCTATCGTGGCCTCGCTTCGCAAGCAGGGAAAGCACCGCAGTGACACAGTCCCACCGGCAATACCACCCGTTGAAAGTCGCTGTGACTTTTAGCAGAAGCGCGAAGGCCTACGCTATGAATGACCGGGTGACAAACGGCACTTTTGAGTGCGGCGTCGGGTAAGCAATCGATACCGTGGACGCCGCCCCGACAACTACTCGGTCTCACCCAACGCCTCATTGGCCCAGACCAGGGCTGCCGTTGCTGCTGCGGCATAGTCGGCGTCAGTAACGCCGCACTGCTGCAATGCCTGAGCCATCTGTTCGGGCAAAGTGGCGGTGTCCGCTTCGCCCAATGTAGCCAGAGCCAGGGCGTCTGTATGAGCACCCGCTTTGCCCAGCAAGGCGTCGCTTACGGATTCCGGCAAGGTCGCTTTCTCAAGCAACTCGGTCATCGGACGGTCAAGCGCGACATCCAGCAGCGAGAACAAACCGATCAAAAACAATGCATCCCGCGTATTGGGGATGCGGCCCTTGCCCGCGAGCAGTTCCAGCGTCCGGCCACGGGTCAGGGCGCGCTCGGCGAGAATCCGCTCCTGATAGCTCGGGTTGGCAAATTCAAACAGCAGCAGGGACACCCAGCGGTAAAATTTCTCCCGTCCGACCAGCACCAGCGCCTGGGTCAAATTATCAATTTTCTGCTGCAATCCCATCGCCGGCGAATTGAGATAACGCAGCAACTTGTAGGTCAAGGTGGGTTCGTTCTTCAACTGATCGGCGATCGCGGCAAAACTCTCGTCGGCCCGCACCATGTTGAGAATTGGCAACACCGCCATCCGGTTGACGCCACCGCTGCTGGGTGGTCGCAGGCTTTGACGACTGGTGATGAAGGGGCCCTGAAACATGTCGAAACCGCATTTTTCCGAAAATAGAAAATCATCATGACTTTGTACATCGCGCGCCACCAGGCGCGATCTGCGTATGCGGTCGGGACTCTTGACTCGTAACTCGGTCGCCAGCTCCTTTAATTCCAATCCGTCAAAACCCGTCACATTCACCTGAAAGAAGTCCATTTTTTCAATCAGGGGGCAACTCAATCCCTTGGCGTCGTGGATGCGCAAGCCAATGGAAAAACCTTTCTCGGCGAGCACGGCAATTTGTACACCGACACTTTCCCAATCCGTCAGCTGCGGCGTTTCTTCCAGCATCAGGACGGTGTTGTGGGGTGGCAGACCGTCGATCAGCGGGTCATCCAATGACTGCGTTGAGAGATTTATGAAAGCCAGCCGATGCCCAAGCAGCGAGGACACCCCGTGGAGCGTCATGCGGGTCAGCAATGCGGAGTCATAGGCGCGCCGTGCCATGCCACCGCGCCGGTGCAAACGATCCTGCAAGGTGGTCAACAGAGAAAATTCGTACCCGGCGATTTTCTCGCCACGGTCAAGGATGGTCTCGCGTCGCACGAACGCCGCCTGGTCGCCGTCCGCTTCCTTGAGGGGAATGTGACTCTCCAGTCGCGCAAAATCATCCGGGCAGGAGGGCTTCTGTCGAGTGGTCCGATGTTTTGAGCTCGATCGCGGCTGCTCAGGTGTCAGCTCATGCTTCTTGTTTGAAAGCCCAACCCAACGGCGTAACAATTTAAACATGGCTATCCTTCAAATCAATCGCGTGGCGAAACATGATTCGTGGGCATTTTTGAGGTTTAACCCGGTAAGGTTTTAGCGAAAAACCACCGTTTTGTTGCCGTGGACGAGTACCCGGTCTTCAAGGTGAAACCGCAAGCCGCGCGCTAATACGGTCTTCTCGATATCCTTGCCGTAACGTACCATATCCTCGACGACATCGGAATGATCAATGCGAATCACATCCTGCTCAATGATCGGCCCCTGATCGAGGTCCTCCGTTACATAGTGACAGGTAGCCCCGATCAGCTTGACGCCACGCGTGTAGGCCTGATGGTAGGGTTTGGCCCCGACAAAGCTGGGCAGAAATGAATGATGAATGTTGATGATGCGGCCAGGATAGGCGGCGCACAAGTCTGGCGGCAGGATCTGCATGTAACGCGCGAGCACGATCGTATCACCCCGCTGCTCTTCGATTTTCCGCTGAATCTGTTCGTTGGCCAGATGCTTGTTGTCCGCCATCACCGCAATGTGGTGAAAAGGAATCCCATGCCATTCGACGACGCCACGCAAAATGTCGTGATTCGAAATCACCGCGACAATATCGACGTTGAGTTCCTTCGACTGCCAGCGTGCCAACAAATCGTAAAGGCAATGTTCCTGCTGGCTGACCAACACAACAACGCGCTTCTTTTCCGCCGAATCACTGATGCGCCAGTTCATTTGCAATTCATCGGCCAGCGGCTGAAAGCAATTGCGCAGCTCGGATAGCGAAAACGCCAAAGAATCAGCTTTGACCTCAATGCGCATGAAGTAGCGCCCCTCGACCGCATCCGCGTGAAACGTCGACTCGAGAATCCAGCCGTGATGTTCGGCCAGAAAGCCTGTGACGCGGGCAATGATCCCGCTACGATCCGGGCAGGACGCGGCCAGTGTGTAAAACCGCTCCCGATGCATCAGATGCGAGCTGAGGCCTTGTCGATCTGCGCGCGCAGATCGCCGTAGCTCATCGTCACCGGAAATTGAGGAAACTCGTCAATAACGTTTTGCGGCGGATGAAACAGAATCCCGGCATGCGCTTCGGCCAGCATGGCGGTATCGTTGTAGGAGTCGCCGGCAGCGATGACCTTGAAGTTGATTTCCTTGAACCGCTGAACAGCCTCTTTTTTCTGATTCGGCATCCGCAGATGGTAATTCACCAGAAAGCCGTTGGCGTCTGATTCCAACTTGTGGCAGAACAATGCTGGCATTCCCAATTGCGCCATCAAGGGCATGGCGAACTCATAGAACGTGTCGGACAGGATGATGACTTGATAATTGCGACGCAAGGCGTCGAGAAAATCCTTGGCACCGGTCATCGGACCCATCGCGGAGATGACTTTCTGAATGTCCGGCAGACCGAGCTTGTGTTGCTTCAGCAAGTTCAGCCGATACTTCATGAGGACATCGTAATTCGGCTCGTCGCGCGTGGTGCGACGCAGTTCCGGAATACCGGTGCGCTCGGCGAACTCAATCCAGATTTCGGGGACAAGTACACCTTCGAGGTCGAGACAGACTAATTGCACGGGGCTTCTCCAGAAAGACAGTGTTCAAAAAGTCGGTGGTGGCGGCACGGCGGTCTCGACACACCCGAGAGGCCGCTTTGCCTGCCCCGAAGGGGGGTCCCAGGCACGCAGAGCGCTGCGGACGGGCGAGGCAGCGCAGAGCAAGGCGATCCAAGAAAGAGCAAGAATTCAAACACCGAGTCGGTCGCGAATGTCGTACCACAAGGCACCCATCGCAGTGAAGGGAACGCGAAACAGACGACCACCCGGGAAGGGATAGTGCGGCAGTTTTTCAAAAACCGAAAAGCGCTCGGCCTGGCCACGGATCACTTCGCACAAGAGTCGTCCGATCAAGTGCGTGAAGGTGATGCCATGCCCTGAACAGCCTTGAGAATAAAAAATGTTGTCGGTCAGTCGGCCGACTTCGGGCAGGCGCGACAGCGTCAGCAAGAAGTTACCAGTCCAACCGAAATCGATCTTCGCGCCAGAAAGTTGAGGGAAAGTCTTCAACATGTTCGGCCGGATGATTGACTCAACATGCGCCGGATCACGAGCACCATAGATGACACCACCGCCATAGATCATGCGTTTATCGCCGGAAAGGCGGAAATAGTCGAGCAGAAAATTATTGTCCTCAACACAATAATCGGAGGGAATAAGTTTGTCAGCCAGAGCGCCCAGCGGCTCGGTCGCGACAATCTGGGTACCGCAGGGCATCGACATGGCGGCCAGCTTAGGCTCCAGATCACCAATGTAGGCGTTGCAGGCAACGATGACGAATTTCGCGGTCACCTTGCCGGTGGCAGTGTGCACGACCGGTCTGGTACCGCGCTCGATTCTGGTCACGGCGCTGTCTTCATAAATAGTACCGCCGTTTTGCTCCAGCGCTGCCGCTTCGCCCAAGGCCAGGTTGAGCGGATGGAAATGTCCGCCGGACGCGTCGATCATGATCGCCTCATAGCGATCGGAATTGACGGCGGCCTTCAGCGTTGTTTTGTCATCGGTCAGAGTGAGCTGCGTGTGTCCCCATTTCTCCCACAGCGCCTTCTGCTCTTCCAGACCCTTGATCTTCCGGCGCGAGGTTGCAGCGTAGACGCCGCCGGCTTTCAGATCGCAGTTGATGTCATAACGCTCAACGCGTTCGCGAATGATCGCAGCGCCCTCGAACATCATTTTGGCAAGTGATTCGGCAACAGCATGACCGAAATTTGACTCGATTACATCGATGTCACGCGAATAGCTATGCACAATCTGTCCGCCGTTTCGCCCCGACGCGCCCCAGCCGACTTTGGCCTGTTCCAACACAATCACCTTGAACCCGGCCTCGGCCAGATGTAAACCCGCCGACAAGCCTGTATAGCCCGCGCCGATAATGCAAATGTCGGCCTCGGTGCTGCCTTGCAAAGCCGGACGCAGCGGTGAAGTATTGGCCGAGGCAGCGTAATACGAGGGGGCGTGGGTAATCGGGGCGGCAGCGGTCATGGCAGAAACTCCGTCAATAAACTGAATGCACCGCTTTAAGCCCGAAACCGAGCGAGCATGAAGCTCGCAACCGTCTGCAGGGGCGGATTTCACGAATCATAAGACCAATCAAGCTAAAAAAAGCAGTTGACCACGGCGACACGGCGAACACCGCGACTTTGCCGCGCCACACACCGTGGCAACAAAACAACAGCGCGTGAAGGATTCGCGTGACCATGCTCAAGCTTTCTCAGCACCC
>CAZAGR010000008.1:0-20873 GCA_964484585.1 uncultured Propionivibrio sp.
ACGCCCAAAGGCGCGCGCGATCTCGCCATTGCTTCCATGCTCATCCAAACAGGTTTCCGCTGCGCAGAAATGTGCAGCCTCAAACAAGCCAATGTAGATACAGAACGTGGAATCGCGCAGGTCATTGTCAAGGGCGGCAATTGGGAGATTGGAATATTCAACGCAGATACCTCCGCGCATATCGAATGGTGGAAACGCCACCGCGAAAACCTCAACCCCCAGGGCGGCTTTTTATTTGTGTCGCTCAAAGTAAACTACATCGGTCACGGTCTCACGCCCGAAGGACTCAACCGTATTGTTTCATCATGGGGAAACATCATCGGCATCCCGCTCTCGCCGCACGACTTCCGCCGCTCCCTCGCCACGATCACCTCAGAAAATGGCGGACCAGACCGGGGAATTATGGAAGCCGGAAGATGGCACGATCAAAAAGTATTTAACGGCTACACCCGCAACTATCGCCTCGAGTCAATCCGCAAATACCTGCCAAACACAGCTGTAGAACCAAGCGTTCCCAAGCAGAACAGCGAAAATATTTGATATAATCCTCTTATCGCTGCAAGAGAACACGTGCTTCCCAAGCATGATACGCGGGTTCGATTCCCGCTACCCGCTCAAGATCAGGTCGAGGGTTGCAAGACCCTTGATTTTTTTTGATTATGTTTCGTTGCAATTACAAAACAATGAAATTTGAAGACTGTTTGTAAGGTTGCTGTCATGTAGATACGATTACCTTACAAGTAGAATTTGGTTCGGAGAAGTTTATTATGATGCCAGAAGATAAAAAAGGTACTATACTGTATGTTGAAGATAACCCCGATAATAGAAACCTTATCCGCAGGGTTTTGAACGCGGAAGGATATTCTGTTTTCGAGGCTGTTAACGCAGACGAAGCCATTAAATCACTTGAAAAAGGCGGCATTGACATTATCCTTATGGATATTAACATGCCCGATATGGATGGTTATACATTGACCGCCAAAATAAAAGCAATAGATAAATTCAAAAAAATACCGATCATTGCGGTCACTGCCAACGTTATGCGCGGCGATAGAGAAAAATCGCTGGAAGCCGGTTGCGATGGATACATTCAAAAGCCGATTGACATTGACACATTAGGTCAGCAAATTGAACGGTTCACCACAAGGAGCAATAATGTCTGAAATACCTACCGTATCTGATACGCAACCCATTCGTAAGCCAAATATCCCAAAAGACGCCGCAGTACTGGTTGTAGAAGATAACGTTTCTAACTTTGTGTTGATTGCGCGCATGCTTGGGTATTTAGGTATTCATTGCGAATGGAAAACATCGGGCTATGAGGTCGTAGAGTATGCAGATACTTTGCCGCGCCTTGATTTGATTCTTATGGATATTCGCCTGCCCTATGAAGACGGCTATGGCGCATTAAAAAAAATACGCGCTTCGGACAGATTCAAAGCCGTGCCAATTATCGCCGTAACCGCTGAAGCCAGCGTGGAGCAAATGGACAAAGCAAAATCTTCCGGTTTTGACGGCTTCTTAGGCAAACCACTTGACCCCGACCGCTTCCCTGACCAAATCCGACGCATCTTAAGTGGAGAGCCGGTTTGGGAGTATAGTTAAAAACTTTATTAATGACAATCACTCAAACGACGCCCGTATTTGACTCCAAGCAAAAAAGATTTAAGGGCAGTCTGGCGGGCACACTTGTAAGAACGCTCTTTATCTTTACCTTCGTCCCTTTCGTTTTGATGGCGGGCGCGGCTTATCTTCGTGCGCGTTCACTTCTACGCGCGCAAGCGGTCGTTCAATTTCAAAATTTATTGACCACGCAAGTAAATACAATCGACCGGGAAATAAAGAACAAAGAAAGCAAAATCAAACAGCTGCTTGAAAGCGGAGACTTTAAGTTATTAATTGAACTTGGGTTGCACGCCAACCCTCAGCGCCCAGTTGAGTTTGAACAGATCCGTACAGGTTTCTTGAAGGGGTTTGAAGGTCTAAATACGCGCGAAGACTCACCTTCTTTTAATCATTTCATTCTCATAGATATTAACGGGAAGATCAAAATTGCAGACGATCCGCAATGGCAGGGGCAGACTGTCGACCCCGAAATTTTCGATCAAAGATCAGATGAACTTCCTTCTTTTGCATTATACGGGTTTGCGCCCAGATACGAGAACGATCTCATTTTTGTGACGGCTTATAAATACAAGACAGCGCGCGGTTCAACTCTCGGCACATTGGTGGGTATTACCGAAGGCAACAACCTAATAAAAATGACCCAACCGATCAACGGATTGTCTTCATTAGCCAATGCTTACTTTGTTCTTTCGAACGGCCAGTTTGTCAACTACGATCAAAATGCTAACAAATTTATTCTCTCAAGCCCAGATTCGCATTCAAAGACCGAAATCTCTTCAAGATTATCGGGCTTGATTCAAAGCAACACATTAAAACCAATCGCCATGGACGCCACCACCTCAAAAGGCGAGGACGCGCTGGCGCAGGTTGTGTGGTTTCCATCTATGAAATCTGGCGTTGTGTTGGAAGTAAAAACAAGCGATATTTATAGTCAGATTACAAGCCTTGCGCCGTTTACTGGCGCGACGATCCTTGTAACATTGTTATTCACAATTGCAGTTTTGGTAATCGGCAACAACCGTGTTGTCAAACCATTGCGCGCGCTTTCAAATATCACGCAAAAATTCGCCGAAGGCGATTGGAGTCAGCGAGCGGAAGTAATAAGCGATGACGAAGTTGGCTTTCTTTCCAGTTCATTTAATGAAATGGCAGACGAGCTCAGCGGAACATACAACTCGCTTGAACAAAAAGTGGACGAGCGTACGCGTCAGGTTTACACTGCGGCAGAGGCGGCTCAAAATTTCTCGACACTTTCAAACCTTGACGAAATACTCGACAAAACGGTTGAATTGCTTATTACGCAATTTGACTTTTACCAAGCCAGCGTATTTTTATTGGATCGCGAGGGAAAATATCTTGAATTTAAAAGCGGCTTCGGGGCTGCCTCACAAGGCTTGAAAGAAAAGAATTACCGCCTCGAGATAGGTTCCGCATCTATCATGGGATGGGTCAGTGTAAATAATCAATCGCGCATCGCTTCAGACGTTTTGGAAGACGAGCAGCACTTAAAAAACGAATTGTTGCCGGAAACGCGCTCTGAAGCGACCTTGCCAATTTCATTAGGGAATTTGGTATTAGGCGTTTTGGATGTGCAAAGCACACAGGTAAATGCGTTCAACCCTGAAACTGTCGCCATGCTGCAAACGCTCGCCAGTCAATTGGCGACCGCGATTCAAACCACAGGACTGACGGAGATCAGCCAGATCAACTTTGAAGAGCTTGCGCGGTTATATCGCTCCAGCCGCCTGATCGCTGAAGCAAATACAGAAACCGAAATCCTTGAGATCGGCAGCCAAATCCTTAAAGAAGCGCCCTACGTTGTTGCATTACTCCGCGTAAAAAACAACGCTCTGGAAATATTTGCATCTTCAGATGAAACACGAACAGGCCGCCCTATCGAGGGATTGCCAAAATCTATTCCTGTTGAAATGGAAGAAATAGAAAAGTATCTTTCACGCGGAGCAATTATTACCGCGCCAAAACTTGGCGAAGAACCTAATACACTTAAAGATATGGCGCAAAAGATAGGGCTTGAAAGCACGGCTTATTTGCCGATTAGAAAAGACGGAAACATCTCAACGATCATTATGATGGGAGTGCGGCAAGGCGCGCTTACAAGCGCGTCTATTCAACCGTACACCAGCTTCGCAGAGTTGATGACCGTCACCATAGATAAAGCGAACGCGATCCAACGAACGGAAAGACATCTGCGCGAAATGGAATCACTAGCTTCTATTAATGAAATCACTTCCATATCCTCAAATTTGCAGGATTTCTTTCAGGCTCTTCACAAAAAAATCAAACAAATCCTAGGCGATTTCAATGTAATTGTCGCGCTTTATGACGAGAAGACAGACACAATCAGTATTCCATTTAGTTACGAAGAAGGATTGGTATTGGCAATAGAGTCGTTTCCATTAGGAGAAGGCTTAACTTCCATATTGATTCGCACACGCCAACCATTAATGCTGGTGGAAGATACTGAAAAGAAAATGATCCAGTTGGGCGCAAAGGTCGTAGGGAAACCGGCGCGGTCATGGATGGGCGCTCCCATGCTGGTGCAAAATGAGCCTATCGGCGCATTAATCATTCAAGATGCTGAAAACGAACAAGCCTTTAATGAAGATGATTTGAAATTCTTAACTACCATCACCAGCCAGGTAGCGGGTGTGGTTCATAATGTTCGTCTACTGGAAGAGAGTCAGCGCAAAGCGGTGCAGCTGGAAACCGCGGCGGAGATCGCGCGCGACATCAGCAGCTCGCTTAATATTGACGAACTGCTGATCAAAGCGGTGAACTTAATTCGTGAGCGCTTTGATTTTTATCATGCGTCAGTCTTCCTCAATGACTTGCCCGGAGAGTTTGCGGTAGTGCGTGAAGCAACCGGCGAAGCCGGATCTCAAATGAAGCGTGCGGGTTACAAGATCGGCATTGGATCAAAATCTGTGGTCGGTTTTGTCAGCAGCCACGGAATGCAGCTGGTGGTTAATGACACTACCAAAGACGCAACCTACTACGCCAACCCCCTCTTTTCCGAAACGCGCGCCGAAGCCGCCATACCAATGAAAGTCGGCGACCGCATTTTAGGCGTACTTGACGTGCAAAGTTCAAAGGCTTTTGCATTCTCCGACGACAATCTCAAAAGTTTGCAAATCCTTGCGGATCAAATTGCAGTGGCAGTGGTAAACACGGAATTATTTGCGGAAACGCAGGAACATCTTTCACAGCACCGCTTATTACATCACATCACCACTACGGCTGCATCTGGAACAACGCTTGACGAAGCATTGGAAAGCGCGGTCAACGGATTGCAGGTAACGCTCGGCGGCGACCGCGTGATCATCCTGCTGGCAGATCGCCAAAAGAAAATCCTCGAAGCCAGAGCCTCGATGGGATACGCAGAGGATGTTTCCAGACTCCAAATCCCTATTGGCTCCGGCGTGATCGGCTGGGCGGCGGCGCATCGTAGGCCGTTAAGAATCAAAGACGTTACAGTAGATTCGCGTTATTTTGAAATTAGTTCAAACACACGCTCCGAATTAGCCATCCCTTTGATATACCGTAATGAATTACTTGGTGTATTAAATGTGGAAAGCGAACAGGTTGACGCGTACACAGAAAACGACGAAGAAATGCTCGGTACGCTGGGTGGCAGCCTTGCTGCGATCATAGCCAACGCGCGTTTGCTTGAACAGATCCGCTTGCAGGCTGAACGTGAAAGATTGATTTATGAAGTAAGCACAAAGATTCGCAGGTCGACAGACATTCAATCCATTATGATGACCACCGCAAGCGAGTTAACTCGCATAACCGGGGCGCGCTACGCCAAGATCCAAATAAAGCCCGAAAATGACGAGGGAAGCGAGGAATCCTAATGAAGGAAAAACTCGACCTTGCCCAAGGCTTACATGTCGAAGAAAAAACAGCGCGCACGTTGTATAAAAACTGGCGCGAGAGTTTTATTGTATATCTACTGTATGGCATCCTTGCATTTGCAACGATTATCTTGTATTTTTCGCTCAGCAGCGCGGAAAGCGGCATTTTAGATGTAGCATTCATTGCAATTTACGCAATGTTGGCGGTCGTGACCTTTATTCGGTTTTCTTATACAATCCGTGTTTCAATATTCCTTTTCAGTCTTTATGCAGTTGGCGTAAGCGAATTGATCCGCTACGGTATTTTAGGCGATAGCAATATCTTCTTTTTGGGAGTGATTATTCTTGCTACCATGATGTTCTCTCCAAAAACGGGTACTTTCGCGACAACCTTCTGCGTTGCGACCTGCGTTACGATCGGCATCTTAATGTCCAGCGGATACATCAACCCGATTGCTCCCGATATTGCTGCGGCAAAAATTGACGATTGGATAAGCGGAATTCTGGTAATCATCGCGTTTGGGGTCGTTGTCATTCTCGGCTTTCAACGCTTGGAAAATGAATTTTTAGACGCGCAAATACAGGTTGATACGACGCTCAGCCAACTGCAGGAAGAACGCGCTAAACTTGAAGACAAAGTAGACGAGCGCACCATTAAATTAAGAAGAGTCAATGAAATTGGACGGCTAATTACTTCCATTTTAGATCCGGATGAATTACTGACACGCGCAACTCGTTTAATTAGCGACGAATTTGAATGTTATTACACCGCCATTTTTTTAGTGGATATAACAGAACAATGGGCTGAACTCAAAGAGGCAACCGGCGACGCGGGCAAAGTCTTGAAAGAAAATAAATACCGCGTAGACCTAAGGGGCAAAAATCTGACCAGCTCCGCCATCCGTACGCGGCAAGTTCGCATCGCGCTGGATACGGGAGCCGATTCTATTCGTTTTGACAATCCGCTGTTGCCATACACCCGTTCGCAGATATCCATCCCGCTGGCGGTGGGCGAACACATCATCGGCGCGCTGGAGATGCAATCTACGCTCGAATCTGCTTTCACGCAACAAGATGCTGATACTTATCAAAATATGGCGAACGAGATCGCTGTTGCGCTTGAAAACGCGCGTCTATTCAAAGAAGCGCAGCAAAGCCTTGTTGAAATGCGAGCCACGCAACGACAGTACTTACAAGGCGCGTGGTCATCGCTATCTTCGGAAAACAATTTGGAATATCTAATCGGCGAAGACGATACAACGGAAAATCAGATTGCCATTCCGCTTAAGTTGCGTGACCAGATCATCGGGCAGATTCAAATGACGACTCAAGAAGAACTGTCTCTTGAACAAAAAGACCTAATTGAAGCCATTGCAACGCAGGCGGCGCTTGCGCTGGAAAATGCCCGCCTTGTAGAAGAAAGTCAATCCATCGCGACGCGTGAAAGACTAGCTAATGAGATCATTGCAAAAATTTGGACTTCAACCACCATGGACAGCATCCTTCAAACAACCGTCCGCGAGTTAGGGCGCGCGCTCGAAGCTTCCGAAGTAGAAATCCAGGTTTCAATGGACAATGAAAATGAATAGCAATGCGCCAACGTCCAACCTAATGCAAGATAATCCTTCTTCTTCGCCGCTTGCGTACAATTACAAGCAATGGCGTGAACGATTCATTCTTGCCATTTTGCGAATTGCCTGCATTTTGGGAATCGTGTTGATGGCGTTCTCGTTCAAGACTGCGACAACCAACGATCGCATTCTATTCATTGGCTTATACATCGTTTTGCTTACGCTTACAGTAGCGCCTATTTCATATTCAGTGCGGGCATATGTTTTTCTAGGCATGCTATTCATTGTTGGAACAAATTCGCTCCTCGCCTGGGGACCCTGGCTTGATGGCAGCATATTTTTCTTAGCCTTCATCACTATGGCTGCGCTGCTATTCGATAACCGTACGGATATCATCGCGATCATCATTAGCGCCGCGACATTTAGCGCAATCGGAATATTAAATCAAACGGGGTTGTACGAACTAAGTTCGGCGCCTCTTCTCGTTACTACGTCTTTAGATTGGATTTCCTACACGGTTGATTTTTTAATCCCAAGCATTATCATCGTTATCGCCGTGGGTCAATTCAAACAGGAATTTGCAAACATCGCGCAAAAAATGCAAGAGACCTTTCAAGAAATAATCAAAGAGCGCGGGCAGCTTGAAGAAAGGGTTAGCGAGCGCACCGACGAACTCGAAAGCAGAACCGCGCAGCTGCGCTCCTCGACCATTGTGGCGCGCATCGTAGCTGAAATTCAAGATACAGAAGAATTAATGAACGCAGTCACCACCCTGACCTCGGAACAATTTGGTTATTATCATATTGGTCTTTACATGCTGGATGAAAGCAAAAAAACAGCCTTCCTGCAATCTTCATCCTCGTTAACAGGAAAACAACTCGTCGGGCAAAGTTTTCATATTGAGCCCAGTAGAAGAAACCCGCTTTACTTGGCTGTCGATCAAAACCGATACCACCTCGCTTCGGATGCCGACAGCGCGCGCTTTTTTAGCGACTCAAATTTCCCGCTGACCCGTTCGCGTATGACTCTGCCGCTGGCAATACGCGGTAAAGTCATTGGCATTTTGGATATTCACTCGGAGCAAACGCGCGCATTCAACGCGCAAGATGCGGAGATCATGCAAACCCTAGCCGATCTTGCGGCAATCTCGATTGATAATGTGCGACTGATCCGTGAATCAAGAGACCTTGTGAGTCAATTAGAGGCAAACACATCATCTCAGGCGCGAGACACATGGTCAAAATTAACCAGCCGCCATACGCCTGCCTATCAATATACACCAGCGGGGGTGCGCCCGGTCTTCTCGCCAAAAAAGAACATTGAGCAAAGTCCTGATGTTTTGAATATGGCTTTAACGCTGCATGGGCAGAAAATTGGAGTTATAAAACTTCGACGAAAAGGCGCTTCGTCCGAATGGTCGGAACGCGAACGCGACCTTGTTGAAAAGATCGCAGATCAGGTTTCTTTGGCTCTGGAAAACAGCCGTCTCGTAGATGAGGCTCAAAAGAACGCGCTGCGCGATCAAATGATCACAAATGTTTCCTCAAATATTCGTGAAACTTTGGATATCGAATCGGTCATCCGCACCGCTACAACCGAACTGCGTAAAGTATTCGACTTGAAAGAAGCTGAAATTAGCGTCGGCATTCCGCAGACGATGCAGACGAACAAGAAAAACACAAGCACATTAAGGTTGAAATAAGCATGGCAACTAAGACAAAAAGAGGCAAATCATGACTCGGCTAAGAATCTCTATCACCTGGAAAATGGTGTTATGGTTCTTGATTTTATCGCTGATACCTATTGGCGTTGTTTTTGTTTTCGTGCAAAGGCAAATCCGCGAAAACATCATCAACACGCAGTTAGAAATCATGCGCGATCATGCGCGCCTATATTCAGCCCGCACTGAACTGGAGCCGGATAAAGCCACAGAATTTGCCATAGACATGATGCAGATATCCAATGGAGATTCGTTTTTCTTAATTGACAGCGACGGCACGTATCTAGCACACTCCAACCCTGAAAAAATCGGGCGCGTTGCATCGGAAGATATAAACTTCAGTATCCTTACAAAACTACTTGCAAACAAATCCACTTCTCTTGTTGATGAGGAAAATGGACGGCTGATCGGCTCATACCGCGTGTCCTTCGACAAACCTCTGGTAGTTTCCATTGGAAGCATCGAACAAAAAACCCTTGAAGTAACCGACCTGCCGCGTAATATTTTCATCCAAGTATCCATTGCCATGTTTATTGCTCTCGCGGGGATATGGGTTGTAACATTTTCATCTATTTCAAGCCCATTAAAAAAACTAATTAAATTTACGGACGAAACCGAAAAAGGCAATTTTGACTCGATTCGTAAACTCAAAAGACTGCCAGACGAATTTGCAGATCTTTCTACAAACCTGCAAAACCTAAGAACCAATATGCAAACTTCATTTACCGCGATGGAAAACAGGGTTGAAGAACGTACGCGCGATATTGAACGGCGTAGCAATTTATTAAAAGCGGTCGCAGATGTTGGCAAAGCCATTACATCCTTCCGTAATCTTTCTGAATTGCTTGAACAAACCACGCATTTGATCACTGAAAATTTCGGATACTATCATGCCGGGATTTTTCTGCTGGATGAGCGTAAGGAATACGCCGTCTTAAGCGCCGCCAACAGCGAAGGCGGGCAGGTTATGTTAAAAAGAAAACATCAACTTCAAGTCGGCGGAACGAGTATTGTGGGCTATGTCACTCAAAACGCAAATGCCCGTATTGCTTTAGATGTTGGCGCGGATGCGGTTTATTTCGACAACCCCGACCTGCCAAATACGCGCTCTGAAATGGCTCTGCCGCTTATAGTAGGCGGGCAAATTCTGGGCGCGCTGGATGTGCAAAGCGCAAAATCGCAAGCCTTCACTGAAGAAGATATTTCTACACTGCAGATTCTCGCTGAACAAATTGCGGTGGGCATCCAAAATGCAAACCTGCTCAATGAAACTGAAAAAGCGCTTGAATCTGCGCGAATGGTTTATGGCGAAATGAGCCGCGAAGCTTGGGGCAAACTTTTACGTAACCAACAGCACGTCGGGTTTATTGCCACGCCTCCCGGCACAGCGCAAACGCAATCTCCCAGTCTTGAATCGAATCTATCCAAGTCATTTGAAACAGGAAATGTTGTTGTTGGCAACGACAACTTGACGATTAATGTGCCGATAAAAATACGCGGTCAAGTCATTGGCGCAATTCGTTTGAAAAAATCTGAGATCGCGGAATCATGGACGCAGGATGAAACGAACCTGGCGGTCACGCTTTCCGACCAGCTCAGCGGCGCCCTCGAAAGCGCGCGTTTATATCAAGAGTCTCAAAAACGCGCGGCGCGCGAAACGCTCGTTTCGGATATTTCCGCGCGCATCAGCGCCACCTCTCACACCGACGCGATTCTGCGCGAGACCGTGCAGGAGTTAGGACAGACCATCGGCAATGCAGCGGTCACTTTCCAACTTATAGAAAATATCAAAGAAGATCTGTCTGGAATTCAAGAAAGAGAATACTCTGCTCATACAGGCAGAAAGGCAAGCGAGTAAGCATGTCTAATTTGCAAATGCCCACGAACGACCAAAGCCCATCCGCTTTCAACCGGATTTTACAGTTCAGTTGGACGGCGATTGCTCCTCACGCGGCAATAACCGACCTAAGCGAGAAAAGACGCGCGCAGCTATTGAATACCATCGCGCTTACTCTTGCATTCTCATTTATCCTTGGCTTGTTTGCGCGGCCGAGTTCTGTCAGTGTTTTTGAATTCATGTTGGTTATTTCAATTTTTTCATACTTGTTAGGTAAATCAAAATACGCCAATTTTGGGGCGTTTCTGTTTTCTTTCGGCTTTCTTTCAACTACATACCTGTCTTTATATTTCGGGTTTACAACCAGCTACTCTGCATCCATACTTTCGATTGTACCGATTGCGCTTATTGTTGCCAATGCATTAAGCAGCCCAAACGTTTTTATTGGCTTGGCGATTTATGCGACATTTGCCGCCTTTTTAGCCCCGCAGTATATAAGCATAGCAGGAATAGAAAACGAAGCCACGCGCGTAGGCGGTATTGTAATGTTCATCGGCGCTGTTATTTATGGAATCAATGCCTTTAGTATAAACCTCGAAAAATCCCGACTGAAAGAAATTCGCGAAACAAACCAAAGATTGGAAAATATCAAAACAAGCCTTGAAAAACAAACACAGGAATACGAAGAAGAGATCGATACCGTCAGACAGGAAGTTCGAAAAAAAACAACCCGTTTGAACATTATCTCTGAACTTTCGCAGGAAATTTCAGCCAGCGTATACAAAGACCCGAAAGAATTGTTGATGTACGCTACGCAGATCATCAGCGACCGACTTGGGTTCTACCATGTTGGCATCTTCCTCCTTGATAAAAACCGCGAGTACGCAGAGTTGCGCGCCGCAAACAGCATAGGCGGGCAGCGTATGCTTGAGCGTCATCACCAGTTAAAGGCTGGCGGTACGGGCATTGTGGGGTATGTCGCGCAGAGCGGCTACCCGCGCATTGCCCTCTCCACCGGCGCAGACGCGGTCTTCTTCAACAACCTTGACCTTCCCGATACAAAATCTGAAATGGCTTTGCCGCTTAAGATCGGAGAGCAAACAATCGGCGTGCTGGATGTGCAAAGCACACTAGCAGCGGCTTTTAACGAAGAAGACAGCAGCACCTTCACCACGCTTGCAAATCAAATCGCGCTTGTCATTCAAAACACCAGACTCGACGAGCGCGCTGAACTGCCATCACAAGCCTTAAGGAAATCCGGGGAATCCATCAAACGGAAAGACAAACGCGACGGTTATGTTTACCTTGCAGACGGAACCATCGCGCTGTCGCAAGGAATCAACAGCCTCGTATTGGAAAATGCGCTTGCCTTAGGCGAAGCCATAGCGCAGCCTTCATTGAATAACTCTCTGCCAGTCCTTGCGGTTCCCGTCAAAGTCCGCGATAACGTAGTTGGATATATTCACATTGAAGCATCCGAAAAAAATAGAACGTGGTCCGAAGATGAGATTGCGATGGTGCAATCTGTTTCAGAGCGCGCCGCGCTTGCGCTAGAAAACGCCCGCCTCTTCGAAGAAACAGAACATCGCGCCGCGCAGGAACAGATTATGACACAGATGACCGCGCGCATCGGCGCATCCAACAGTTTTGAGCGCATTCTGCAAACTACCATTCAGGAAATTGGGCGCACGCTGGGCGCAAAGCGTACCTTTATTCAACTGGAGACTCCGTCATCCAATGAAGACGCCGCGACGGATCAAGGAATTTAATTAATGGACATTCCTGAATTTTCCTCCGTATCAAAATCCGCGACTCAGCCTTTAGCGGCGAGTCCGCAGAAAACAAAACCGCGCCCCAAAGGACGGCGCAGAGGTTTCAGCCTTGGGATCAAGCTCCCTGCAATCGTTATTTTATTGTTAGCGTTTGCCTTTTTGATTTCGACTTATTTAAACATTCAAGCAACGCAAGCGGCGCTGATCGAAACTCTAAAAAACGAGTTAAATGCGCAAGCCGAATCCAAAGCGGAACTTGTCCGCGCCAACCTGATCTGGACCAGGGGCACAGCCATAGATCTTGCCGCAGCCGCAGAAGTCACAAAATTTGACGAAGAAACCATCCTTGCTACTATTAAAAATACCCTTGCGCGTAATGAGCAAGTATTCGGATCGACGATTGCATACGAGCCTTTTAAATTTAAACCAAGCGCCCAATACTGGTCGCCATATTATAGCCGCGCAGCAGATGGGAGCCTGCAATTCACACAACTTGGCAACCCTACTTACGATTACTTCAAATGGGATTGGTACACCCTGCCTAAACAAAAGGGCGTACCGGTTTTATCCCCGCCCTATTTTGACGAAGGCGGCGGCAATATTTGGATGGTGACCTGGAGTGCGCCGTTCTTCGACCCTAAAACCGGAGCATTCAAAGGCGTAGCAACAACCGACATTGCTTTTTCTGAAACTCAAAAAATCATCAGTGAAATATCTGTTGGACAAAACGGTTATGCCTTTTTGCTTGATAAAAAGGGAACCATCCTCGGCATTGGAAACAAAGGCGGCTTCTATCAAACCATGGAAACCTCCATGATAAAAGTCGCTCAAGACGCGCAGATCGTAGAATGGGAATCTCTGACAAAAGCAATGACCCAAAATAAAAGCGGGTTTGCCAGCGCGATAGACGCGCAAGGACGCCCGATGTTCGTCGCATATGCCCCTGTCGGGCTTGATACAAGCTGGTCGCTGGCGCTGGCGTTTCCGCAGGAAGAGATTTTTACGAAGACATCTGAAATCCAAAACAGACTCGTCGGTTACTCTATTCTGGTAACGTTAATTTTTGGCGTGCTTTTATATTTATTCACACTGTCCATTACCCAGCCTTTACAGCGTTTAACGACACACGCCGGTCAGCTATCAACTGAAGAGGTAAATCTCATTGAAGGTAAGCTGATCGAACCAATTCAGATAAAAACAAGGGATGAGATTGAAGACCTTGCCGAAGCTTTCAATCAAATGGCCGCAAATGTGGCGCGCTCATTTGAAAACTTGGAGGGGAAAGTGGCAGATCGTACGGCAAAATTGGAGCGCAACTCGCTGGAGTTTGCCACCGTTGCTGAAATTGCGCGCGATATTACTATTATCCGCGACGTGGATACGCTATTGAACGTATCGGTCAATTTGATTCGTGAACGCTTTAACTATTATCATGTCGGCGTTTTCCTTATAGATAACCGCGGTGAATATGCAGTGCTGCGCGCCGCCAGCAGCGCTGCCGCACAGCAAATGCTTGAGCAAGGCTACAAATTAAGAGTAGGGCAAGAAGGGCTTGTCGGCAGCGCAACCCAAACAGGTAAAGCCGCCATTGCTTTAGACGTAGGTAAAGACGCGGTTCACTTCCAAAACCCGCTCCTGCCCAACACGCACTCTGAAATTGCGCTGCCCTTGCGCATCCACAGTATCACCATCGGCGTATTGGATATTCAAACCACTATTACATCCGCTTTTGATGAACGCGACTTGAAAATTCTACAGTTGCTGGCAGACCAAATGGCGGCCGCCATCGAAAACGCGGAATTGGCAGAACAGGTAATCAAGACGCTGGCGCAGCTCAACAACACGTACAACACGCAAGCGCAGCAGGCATGGCAATCTGCCATTACGGACCGCGACAAACCTGCATACGAATACGACGGCTCGCAGATACGGGCAATCCCTGCAAATCTTCCTGAAGACTTGCTTAAAGATCTTGAAAACGGCAAGCCTATCATTGTTAAAGAAAACAATGGCAGCCAAAACGGGAAGAGGACGCTCATGGTGCCGTTGCGCATTCTCAATCAGGTTATTGGCGTAATCGGCTTGGAACAGGAAAACCCGGATCGTCCCTGGACGGAAGAAGATATCGCCATCGTAGAAGCCGCCGCAAACCGCGCCGCAATTACGCTCGAAAACACCCGTCTGCTTGAAGAAAGCCAACGGCGCGCGCTAAAAGAACGCGCTATTTTTGAAGCCACAGAACGAATCGGCTCGGCATTGAATATTGAAAATATTTTACACGCAACCGCCGAAGAAATAGACCGCGTCTTAAACAGCACGGAAGTCATCCTTCAGTTTACAAATAAGAAGAAATCATAACGCGACAAGGTTATTCAGGAAAATTATGGAAACAAGACTCAGCCAACCCGAGATCAGTGAGACCGTGCGCTATGCCATCTTTGGCGTGCTTTTTGGCGCCATGTTCCCGCTGATTGCCACTATTGCAAGAGTCCTTTCGCTGAAGGATCCGGCATTAAATACTTTAAATATTTTAAACATGCTCCACGCGCAAAACACAGACCCAGCGTTATGGGCGGTGGATATTGCCCCCCTCGTGCTGGGCATATTTGCCGCTTATGCGGGTTATCAGCAAGATCGGCTTTATAAGATTAACGAAGAACTTTATCAACGCGAAATTGATTTGGAAAATAACCAGATATCCCTTGAGCAGCGCGTATCTGAACGCACTGTCGAACTGGAAGTCGCCAATCAACGCAATGAACAACGCGCCAAACAATTCGAATCCATCGCGCAGGCTTCGCGTGTGATCAGCCAGACTCAAAACCTGCAGGACGCCCTGCCGCAGATTGCGCAAGTGATTAGCCAGCAATTTAATTATTATCATGTGGGTATCTTTTTGATAGATGCAAAAAAAGATTACGCTGTCTTAAGCGCGGCAAACAGCGAAGGCGGGCAACGCATGTTAGACCGCGGTCACAAATTGCGGGTGGGGCAAGTGGGCATTGTAGGCTATGTAGCCGAAAGCGCAAAGCCGCGTATCGCGTTAGATACCGGCGAAGACGCCATCTACTTCAACAATCCCGATCTTCCAGAAACCCGTTCAGAAATGGCGCTGCCGCTGCTGCAATCTGACGGGCAGCTGATTGGAATTTTAGACATACAAAGCGTGGAATCAGACGCGTTCAATCGCGAGAACATTGAAATACTTAGCACGCTGGCAGATCAGGTTGCTGTGGCGATTTTCAATGCGCGTCTATATGAAGAAACACAAAAGAACCTGATCGAATCTGAAATCCTATACCGGCGCGACCTTCAAGCCGGATGGAGAAGATTCACCCGCTCGCAAAAGATTGCAGGCATCCGCCGCGTAGGAATCAAAGCAAGTATTTACACGGAACCCGTTGAAATGCCCGGCGCGGAAGAAGCCGCGCTTTCTGGGTCGGCATATATAGAGAATGACGGCAAAAAATCGCAGATGACCCTGCCCATCAAATTACGCGGCGAAACCGTTGGCATGCTTAACGTGAAAGCCGATGAAGGCAGAAAATGGAGCGTAGACGAAATGGATATCATCAGCGCAATCGTTGAGCGCGCGGCGCTCTCCATAGAAAGCGCCCGCCTGCTGGCAGAAAGCCGCAAGATCGCGGAAAAAGAACGCGTGGTCGGCGAAATTTCTACAAAGGTTAGCTCCTACACCAACCGCGATAACATTCTACAAGCTGCGGTGACGGAGATCGGACGCGCATTACCCGGCGCTGAGGTCGTGTTGCAGCTCCAAAACAATAACAAAAACAAAGCGGATACAAGGTAAAAGAGATAGCTATGAGATCGATCTTTGATTTTTTCAGCCCGCCCATTTTCAGCGACAATGAAGATAAAACGCGCTCCGCGTTCTATCTTCATTGGGTCGTATTGATCGGCATACCAATTGCGGCAACCTTCGTCATCCTGCGCACGATTGCGGGCGAAAGCGCTTTATCTTTTACAAATTTTATTTTTATCATCATTATCGGCGTATTCGTCTCTGTCTTTTTTACAGAAAAACAAGGACAGATACGCTCCGCAAGCCAGTTACTCATTATTGTAATTTGGGTCGCGATCACATTGTTGGCATTCAACGGAAATGGATTAAAAGGAGCCGGACCGATTGGCTATCTTGCGCTAATCGCGCTGGCGGCGCTAGTTGTTGGGGATCGCACTGCATTAATCACCGCGGCATTTTCTGTGTTGAGTATTTTTGGGCTTGCCGCCGCCGAAATTTACGGCGGCATTACGCCGTTATATGAAGACCCGTACGCAGCCTCGGTACAAATTACGACAACGCTTATTCTTGCTGTCGCGTTCATATATTTTAACCAAAACAATCTTGAAAACATCATAAAACTGGCGCGGAAAACATCGCAGGATTTTGAAAAAAGCAACCGCGCATTAAGAGAATTGCAAAAGTCTCTTGAAAACAAATCACAGGAACGTTTGGATAGCCTGCTAAAAGCCAACATGGAAATCAAACGCCGTTCGGCTCAATTTCAAACAGTCTCGCAAATTACGCAAAAGATCTCTCTGGAACGCGATCTGGATACGCTGCTATCCGCTATTACAGAAGTGATCAGCAATCAATTCAATCATTATCATGTCGCGGTTTACTTGAATGATGATGTACAGGAACACACTGTCTTAAGCGCCACTAGCAGCGAAGGCGGAAGGCGCATGCTGGAACGCGGCCATAGATTACCTATTGAACAAACCAACCAGACAGGGTCTTCGATAAGTTATGTCGCAAAAGCAGGCGCTTCCAGAACAAACCCAAATATAAGCGCTGAAGAAGCGCGGCTTAACAATCTCGACCTGCCCGAAACACGCTCCGAAATTGCGCTGCCGCTGAAATCCGGCGCGCAGATCATCGGCGTACTAGACGTGCAAAGCAAAAAAGCGGATGCTTTCGATCAGGCGGATATTGAGGCATTGAACGCGATTGCCAATCAGATTATGATCGCAGTTCAAAACACGCGCCTGTTCGCCGAAACCCAAACCGCGCTTGCAGAAAGCCAATTGCTATACGGAACGGTTATAAAACAAACATGGACGACAAACACACAAGCCGACGCGCAAATTGGCTACCGCTATGCGGGCATAAAACCCGTTCCGCTGTCCAAAGAGATATTCACTCCTGAAATTCGCGACGCGCTGGAAAATGGCGATGTGGCAATTACCCACCCCAGCCGAAGGAAAGAAGAGAACGCGCTTGCGGTTCCGCTTAAACTGCGCGAATCAACCATCGGCGTCATTAGCGTTAAATTTCCTCCAGAGATGGAATTAAGCGAAGACGAAATAGACGTGGTGCGCGCGGCATCGCAGCGTATTGCCATCGCGCTTGAAAACGCCTCCCTGCTCGAAGAATCACAGCGCCGTGCCCGACGCGAGCAAACTATCAGCGCCATATCTGCCAAGATCAGCGCAGGCACGGAAATCGATACGATCTTGAAAACCGCGATCCGCGAGCTGGGCAGCCAGATCAGCGGCGCGCAGATCACAGTTGAACTTGGAAACGAAGACGAGTAAATTTATGCCAAACGAAAATAGTAAAGCTGATTTGAAATTACCAGACGAACGCCTTACGCGCAACGCTTACATTATCGTTGGCATTATTCTTGCGGCAATCGTGCCGACAATCGTTTTGTTTGGCTATGTCGGATATTCAAATAACGAAACAAGCCTGCTGTTAATTACAGGCGTCCTTTTGGTTATAGCGCTCATTGATTTCGGCGTAGTGATACCCTTAATTCGGCGCGGAAGATCAGATCTTGCCATGGCTATTGTCATGGGCAACTTCCTGATAGCGGTCACGCTAACGACATTTTTTACGCAAGGTTTGGGGCTGATTGTAGCCGGATCTACTATTTTAACAATTATCGGTATTGGCGGATTGGCAATGTCGCGCAAATATGCGTCTGTCGGAATCATCGCCGGGCTGATTTCAGGCATATTTTTATTTATTCTGGATGGGCTTCTGCCTAATAACCGTATTGCAGTGGCGCAGTTAGAAATTTACACCCCTCAAATTACGGCTTTTTTGGCGGCAGGATTTGCCATACTTCTCATTCGAGACTTTAATAGATTCAGCCTGCGGGTGAAAATCGCGCTTTCCATTCTCGTCACCGGCGGCATTACGGTAGCGACGCTTGTGTTATTTAGCCTTGATCGTTCTTCAACAATTACCAGTTATCTCTTAAGTCAATATAAAACCTCAAACAACGAAAGCGTAAAACGACAAGTAATAAAACAAGCGAAAGGAAGCGCCGACCAGATCAATAGTCTGTTCACAACGCTGGTCAAGGATATTAATATTCTTTCAAGCTACCGTGCAAGTCTTGAAGAGCGAAAAGAAATCTTAAGCCAGGGCGCCTATTGGGATGCGCACACTCGGGTTGTTCAATTACCCGGCGGGCAATACGGCAACCTTCTTGTCACAGATCCTGCGTCCATTTTCATTCCGTCCACAATCAGTTTGGATGAAACTGTTCTCGCGGATTTAAATACAACCTCCTATTTCGATTTTTACGCATTAAATTACCTCAACAGCCACCCCGAAGTTACAGCTATTTATTTTATGAGTAAAATAGGCGCTACAACCTATTATCCAAACATAGACCTTGCCAATAACGTGCCGCCTGATTTTGACCCGCGTACACAACCGTTCTATACGATCTCAGACCCTGCCAACGGTTCGGGGCGCGAACCCAATTGGGTTAAAGCCTATCAAGACCCGGCCGGACAGGGCTTGCTGGTTACGCTTTCAGCCCCTGTATATTCGAACAACAAGTTTCTCGGCGTAATAGGCATTGACATTCAACTCGAGAATCTTTTCAAACAGCTTGCAAATATTCAAATTGGACAGACTGGATATTCATTTTTAGTGGATCAGGGAGGACATATCCTTGCCATGCCGCCGCAGGGATACACTCTCTTTGGGCTGCAAGTAGAAGAAATTGCTGTTAATGAATCACCCAAACAATCCATCATCGGAAAAGGCGCGCCGGAACTTCAAAACGCAGTTGCCAGAATGATAAATAGTCATAATGATGTTGAGATTATTCCGGAAAATAATGAAAATTTATACGTTGCTTTTGCGCCGCTCTTCACGCCAAATTACCGGCTGGGAATCGTCGTGCCGGAAAAAGAATTCACCGTTGAGGTCGTCGCATCAGAAACTGAAATGCAAACGCAGATTCAAGATGCGCTTCGCGGGATGTCTATTATTCTCATCATTTTATTCGCGGGCGCTCTCGGTATCAGCCTGGCGGTCGGGCAGGTTATCACCCGCCCGCTTATGGACTTGACGCAAATTGTAAAAACGCTCAGCGATGGCGATCTTTCTGCGCGCGCAAACATAAACGCAGAAGATGAAACAGGGATTCTCGCCAAATCATTCAACGCAATGGCTGAGAATCTAAATGAAAACATGCTCAACTTGGAATCTCGCGTATTAGAACGCACACGCGAACTGGAAAAAGCCAACGAAGGCAACGCGCGCCGCGCCGCGCAATTCGAATCGATCGCGCACGTCGCGCGCACGATCAGTTCCACGCAAACGCTAGATGCATTGCTGCCGCAGATCGCAGAAACCATCTCGGTGGAATTTAATTTTTATCATGTCGGCATCTTCCTTTTGGATAATCACCGCGAGTTCGCCATTCTTGTTGCTGCAAACAGTGAAGGCGGGAAAAAAATGCTGGAAAGAAATCACCGCCTACAGGTGGGCGAAACCGGTATTGTCGGTTATGTCACCAACCTTGGGCAGCCGCGCGTTGCGTTGAATGTAGGACAAGACGCGAACTACTTCAACAATCCCGACCTGCCAGATACGCGTTCCGAAATTGCCCTGCCCCTGCGCATTGGCGCGGATATTTTCGGCGCATTAGATGTACAAAGTAGAGACGCAAATGCGTTTTTAGATGAGGACATAAACATCCTGTCCATCCTGGCAGATCAGGTCAGCATCGCGATTAAAAACGCGCGCTCTTATCAACAAAGCGGAGAAGCGCTTGCCCAGGCTGAAAGCGCCTCGCGTCAATTAAGCGGTCAACAATGGAAGTTCTTCCTTAAAAACGAGAGTACAGACGGATATTATTTCGACGGTATAGATACCAAGATCATCACTGCCGCCAATAAACAGCGCGCGCATAATCTCGCGATTCCGCTTACCTTGCGCGGCGCGCAGATTGGGTCTATAAAACTAAGTTCTTTAGACCCCAACCGCGAATGGACCGACGACGAAATTTCCATGATTGAAGCCGCCGCCGAACGTACAACCCTTGCGTTGGACAATGCGCGTCTGCTGCTGGAATCACAAAGACGCGCGTCTAAAGAACGCACCATTGGCGAGATCGCCACTAAGATCAGCGGGTCTACCAATATCGAAAGCATACTCCAAATCGCCATTCAAGAGCTGGGAAGAACCCTGCCCGGCGTGGA
>CAZAGR010000009.1:0-20821 GCA_964484585.1 uncultured Propionivibrio sp.
GTCAAGGTGGCCCAACGCTTGAAGCAGGGACTGGGCGACGGTTTCATGGTTGCGCGCGTCGCTGCAGATACGTTTGGTCTGCTTGGAGCAGACGCTGCATTGTCGCCTGTTACTCTAAAACGGCTGTTCGCAGAACCGTTCGCGCTTGAAGAGAATGAGCACACCATATCGGTGACCATAGGCTTGGCACGATTGGTCGAGGTCGCACCGGAGAGCACGGGTTCTGATGCGATCAAGTCGGCGAATATCGCATTGAGTCGGGCCAAGGAAGGCCCTCGCGGCGGGCACTGCTATTACCAGCGCGACATGGAAATTGATACGCGCAATCGGGTTCGCCTACTGCACGACTTGCGCGTTGCATTCACCCACGACCGCTTGTTTGTCGCGTACCAACCTCAAGTCAATCTCGCAACACGCAAGGTGGTGGGAGTCGAGGCCCTTCTGCGCTGGCGGACCGATGACGGCCGTTTTGTCTCACCGGTGCAGTTTATTCCTCTGGCGGAAAGCTCCGGGCTCATTATCGGACTGGGTGAATGGGTCATGCGCACCTCCTGCCTGGCGCTGCGCAATTTTGAGCGGCAAGGCATCCACGGGCTGCGCATGGCTGTCAACGTGTCGGTGGCGCAATTCCGTCATCCGGACTTTCTGGCCATGGTCGATTCAATCTTGAAGGAAAGCAAGATTGCGCCGCATTTACTCGAACTTGAGATCACCGAATCCGTCGCGATGCTCGAGGCGGATCTAATGGTGGAGATGCTGAACCAATTGAAGGATCGTGGCGTCAAGATAGCGATCGACGATTTCGGCACCGGTTTCTCGTCACTCAGCTATCTGGAGCGCCTCAATGTCGACCGGCTCAAGATCGACCGCTCGTTCGTCACACAGATGTCTCAGACAGAAAGCAGTCTGCGGATTGTGGAGACGATCGTGCAGTTGGGTCACAGCCTCAAGCTCGACGTGATTGCAGAAGGAGTCGAGAACGACTCGGAGGCCGCGACCCTGACCCAGATCGGTTGCCACGAAGCGCAGGGCTTCTTGTTTTCAAAAGCGCTGGAAGTCAGCCAACTGCTCGAGTTCCTACATGCACAGAAATGAAAAAGTCGGCGCTGGCGAGACGGCGCTGATGCTGTTCCGTTTGGGTCACAGAACGTCGCGATGACATTTGTAAAGGTTTTTGCGGTATTGCTGGCGATTGTCATCGCCGGCCTCGCGTGGGCGTGGCATTGGCTTTCCGCCGTCCCACAGTTACGACCGTTCGCCGAACCGCCTCCCTCTCACTGGATAGCAAAGGGGCCGCGTATGGCCAACCCCAACCCGTCTGCGGTCATTCCACTGCCCGACGGCTTTCACACAATGCACGGCAGCACCGTCAATAGCGATGAGTTGTGGACTGCCGTGGCGCCAAGCTTTGTGGCCGACTGGATTGCCGAAGAAAAATACTACATTGCCGAAGGGCCAACCTACGACAATGCCGGCAACCTTCTCTTTTCTCCCTCCTGGGCACCAGACGACGTATCGTTGGTCGCACTTGACCGGCTTACCGGCAAACGACGCTGGGCCATCCCCGGCAAAGGCTCCGGCTCAGGCGCGCCCTTGGTCCTGAACGACCCCGAACAGATCGGCAAGCAGCTCATTTATCACAGCACCTACACCAAAGCGATGGCCTTGCGCGCTGACGGCAGCATAGTGTGGACCGCGCCGACCGGCCTGACACTGCCGGCTGTGCAGTCCGGCGTACGTTCGCAAACCCATGTATGGGGTATGAACTATCACCCGCAGGCTGATGCGTTGCTTGCCGTAACGATGGACGGTTGGGTGATCGCGCACGATCGACGCACCGGTGAGTCCCTGCTTGCCGAACCGTTCCACCTCCCAGGTGCACCGGCAATTACGGTCGCGGCGCGCGTGCCAAAGTTTCTCGCCCGCCTGGCCAACCGCGAAACCGACACAGCGTTTGGCCCCACTGATGATGGGCTCGGGCTGTTTACTTCTGTACTGGACATCATCTACGGCAATGGGGTCAATGTCGCCAATTTCTACGCCATCGATCCGATCAACGGGAGCATTCTGATCGCCGCCACAGCACCCGATGAGCAGGACGGAAAACAGGACGGCGTGTCCGACAACGGCGCCCTGTACCGACTGGAACTCTCGGGCGATAAACCGGGCAACTACAAACTGCGCATCGTCGACCGCTATTATTTCTCAGGCGGCACCGGGTCGACGCCGACTGTTTCGGCCGATGGCGCTCTTGTCGTCGTCTCCGACGACAATGGCAACATCATTACGCTCGACCAACATCTCAAAGAGCTTTGGCGCGTCAATGTCGGCGACCAGGTAGCCGCCTCGATTGCGGTTGCCGCTGATGCCAATGAAATGTTTGCCGTCACCAAAACCGACATCATCAAGCTGCATCACGATGGCAAAGGGGCGAGTATCGTCTGGCGGGCGAAACTCGATGCCTATCCCGGTTTTCTCAATGTCAATGCACTGACTCCAACGATCACCGCCAATGGCATTGTGATAAGTATTGGCGCCGGCCGTCAGATTCGCGGTACCCAGTTTCTGACCAAGTTTGGCATGGGGTTGCTTGACCGCGAGACCGGCGAACTGCGATGGTTCGCCGAAGGACGGGAAGAGTCGATTGCAGTGACCAGTGTGGGTCCCGATGGCTCGATCTACATCGCTCATTCTCCGATCCGGCGCGCCCTTATGCGCGGACTGTTCGGTGATTCTCTGCCACCGCTTGTCGGTGGCATACAGCGCTACAAGCCCCTTCGACACGATCTGCTGGCACGCGACGCAATCTGCGCCGCCAGCACGCTGTCAACCCGCCTGAACGATACCCCTGCCAATCAAACAGCCTCGCAGCGCGATGATCGCCTCCAGATCGCGCTACTCTTGAAGCAAGCAGCACTGGCCTTACCCACGGCGTTGTCGAATGGCGAACTGACTGCAGCGAAAGCCAGTGAGCTAAGCGTCGGGCTGGATCAGGCACTCGCGCAGCTCAATGAGCAACGGGCACCCAAAGCAATGGAATCAATGAACGCGCTTTGCCACCTAAGCGGAGGACACTGAGTTTTCAATACGACTGTGGTCACATTTAAAGAATGCGCGCGGGTGTGGGGCGCCGGCTGATGTCACCACATCATGACCGTCCCATTGACAAACAAATTGCGGCGATCGCACTTATTCAAGACTTGGCAGTGATAACGCGCAACGACGGTGATTTTCGCGGAACTGGTGCGAGAATAAGGCCCTTCACGCTCAAAAATGAAAAAGTCGGCGCTGGCGGGGCGGCGCTGTTGCGTTGACCCACAATAGAACAACATTTCTCACCCCGGCAGAATCACTGGATGCGCCTGCTAAAATTTATAAACACGCAACAAAAACACTGAGGACTTGGGGCCGGGCGCACGTTCAAACCAGCGTGTGATGGACAAGACTAAACTTGGCCTGTCGCTCAAAGATTGAGGAGAAACTGCGTTGGCTACGATATCAGACGTCACCACGGTAAGCTATTCGGGCGATTTACGCGCCGATGCGCTGCTCTTTTCCACACTTGACTGGAATTACCTGCTGCCATCGCGAACAACGCTGTTCTACACCTTTGAGCTAAGCGTAATCGACACGGCAACGACTGAATCACTGACGACGTTCAATGCCGCCCAACAAGCTGCCGCAACCGCCATTCTGGCGCATGTTTCCAGCGTCACCGGCATCACGTTTGTCCAGACCGGTTCCGGCGCCGGCGCCGATTTTCACTTTGGCGCCTGCGACCTGGCGGGCGCAAGCACGTCAGGCCTGTGTCGCACCACCGAGGCGTATTCGTCCACACTGCAAAACGTTTTGACCGCGTATTCGGCGGAAGCATATATCTATCTGGATAACGTCGAGTTTCTTTCGGAAAACTCAGCCCCGACTAGCGGTTCGGCCGGCTACGAGGTATTGCTCCACGAAATAGGACATGCACTGGGGTTGGGGCATCCATTTTCAGGCTTGTTTCAACTGGCTGCAGCACAGGACAACACCAACAATACGGTCATGTCCTACAACCATCAAGGCGGAAGCAAGTCTACGTTTCAGCCCAATGACCTCCTTGCGCTGAGATGGCTTTACGGCGAAGACGGACTTCGCGGTAACTTTGGCTTCAACTCGAATAACGGACCCTCGCTCACGCTGATTGCCGCTGCCGATACGACGGCACCCCTCGTCATGGGTTTTGCTCCAGCCGACGGTGCCAGTGAAGTACCTATTGATACCAGCGTTGTAGTCACTTTCAGCGAAGCCATTACCCGTGGAACCGGCGCAATTCTTCTAAAGGACGGAACCGGAACAATTGTCGAAAGCTTTGACGCGGCGACCAGTCTACGCATTGCCATTTCCACTAATACCCTGACAATTGATCCTGTTGGCCGATTATCGAATGGCACTCGCTACGTCCTTGAGTTCGCCTCTGGAAACATCAAGGACCTTGCCGGAAACAGCTACGCCGGATCGAGCAACTATGACTTCACAACAGTATCTGCGCTCAATCACCTGCCAACGGGAACCGTCGGAATCACGGGCACAGCTGCGCAGGAACAGACACTCACGGCATCAAACACTTTGGCAGACACCGACGGGCTCGGCACCATAACGTATCAATGGTTTGCGAACGAAATAGCCATCGGTGGAGCCGTCGGAAGTACGCTGAAACTCTCCGAAGCGCAGGTGGGTAAAGCGATCACGGTGACGGCCAGCTATATCGACGGACTTGGGAAGGTCGAGTCGTTGACCAGCATTGCAACGGGTGCGGTTGCCAATGTCAATGATCCCGTCACCGGCAGCCTTGCAATCGTCGGCATCACCACTCAAGGAGAAGCACTGGCTGCTGTCGATACTCTTGCCGATGCAGACGGACTGGGCGCGATTGCCTACGAGTGGAAGGCCGACGGACAAGTCATCAGAGGTGTCACTGGTAGAACGTTAGCCTTGTCCGAAGCGCAGGTGGGCAAAACAATTGCTGTTACGGCCAGCTACACCGATGGCCGCGGAACCGTCGAAACTGCCACAAGCTTAACAACGGTTCCGGTTGCTAACATCAATGATGTTCCGACCGGGTCGGTCACCATCTCCGGAACTACCACGCAAAAAGAAGTACTGACCGCGGGCAACTCACTGGCCGATATCGATGGTCTTGGTACGATCACCTACCAATGGAAAGTTAATTTTTCCTCCGTCATTGAAGCGACCGGAAATTCACTCACTTTGACTGAAGCACACGTTGGAAAAATAATATCGGTTGAGGCCGTCTACACTGACGGGCATGGCACTCCAGAATTAGTTTCTAGCCTGGCACGAGGTCCAGTCGCCAATGTGAATGATTTGCCAACCGGCACGGTGAGTATCAGCGGAATTACCTTACAGGGAGAAAGACTTACCGTCGCGCCTACATTGACCGACGCCGATGGCTTGGGTGCCTTTCGCTACCAGTGGGATGCTGACGGCACTGCCATAACTGGAGCCACAGCGGCCACGCTTGTGCTGACCGAGGCGCAGATCGACAAAGTCGTAAGTGTCGCCGTTTTCTATACTGATGGTCACGGTACCGTCGAGTCAGTTAGCAGCACGGCAACGATGCGAGTTAGCGGGATCGTTACCGGCGCAACAACCGCTGGCCCTGATGTCATTGTTGGCAGTACAGGTGCTGATGCGCTGTTTGGTAAAGATGGCAACGACACGATTACCGGTGGCATGGGCAACGATACCTTGGATGGCGGCAACGGAATTGACACAGCTGTTTTCAAGGGAACCCGGGCAAACCATACAACGACTGACGGCATCGACACGCTCATAAGTATTGAGCGCCTCCAATATTCCGACGTCAGCGTGGCGCTGGATCTCGATGCAAATGCGGGCGTCGTTGCAAAAATTCTGGGTGCGGTATTTGGCGAAAGGGCGGTACATAACAAGGAATATGTCGGCATTGGCCTGTCCTACATCGATAGTGGAATGAGCTACGAGGCGCTTTGTGCCCTTGCAATGGGTGCAGCTGGCACAACCTCGCACAGCAACTCTGTTGAGCTGCTTTGGAATAACGTCATCGGTACCCCCATCAGCGATGGTGACAAGGCTTATTTTGTCGGACTGCTCGACCGCGGAACTGAGACCGTAGCGTCTCTGACGAGGATGGCTGCCGATACATCATTCAACATTGAAAGAATTGGCTTGGCTGGCCTCAGCCAGACGGGCCTTGATTTCACGCCGTTCAACGAAACCAGATAGCGGAACAATCAGTACAGGACAGACATCGTTTCCGGCAAGCGTTTACGACAGCCTGCACTCACATGGGGAATTACAAAAGTCGGCGCTGACAGTTCGGCGCTGGTTATTTACTCCAGCGCTTGACATCATCTGCGTCAATAGTATCAATGTCGCCAACTTCTGCGCCATCGAGCCGATCACCGTTACAGCACCCGCAGAGCAGCATGGCAAGAATGACGGCATGTCCGACAGCGGTGCCCTCTACCCTCTACCGACTGGAACTTTTGGGGATAAATTGGGCAACTACAAACCACACATCCTCATCAGTTATTACGTTTCCGGCTGCAATGGATCGACGCCGTGCGTTTAGTCCAATTGCGGTCCCTGTCGGCGCTTCCTACGACAGGGACAGATTTACCCTTTGCCGCGCCTAGAGACGCTCCCAAATCGTCGTAATTCCCTGTCCGCCACCGATGCACATGGTCGCCAGCGCATACTTCCCGCCAACGCGTTCCAACTCGTACAAGGCCTTAGTGATGATCACTGCGCCACTGGCGCCCACAGGATGTCCCAATGCAATTGCACCGCCATTGACGTTGGTCTTGTTCAGATCCAGCCCCAATCCTTTAGCCACGCCAAGTGATTGCGCCGCGAAAGCTTCATTCGACTCGATCACGTCCATCTGTCCGATGGTCAACCCTGCGCGCTGCAAACATAACTTTGACGCTGGAATGGGGCCTTCGCCCATGACCTCGTTCGGCACGCCGGCGATGGCATACGCGACCAGACGCGCGGTCGCTTTGTAGCCTGCCGCCGATGCCTTGGCCGCATCGGCAAGGACGAGGAAGGCGGCGCCGTCGTTGATTCCGGAGGCATTGCCGGCCGTTACCGTGCCGTCCTTCTTGAAGGCGGGCTTCATCTTCGCCAATGTCTCGAGAGTCGTACTGGCTTTAACGTGCTCGTCCGTGTCAAATATTACGTCACCCTTACGCGACTGCAGAGTGATCGGCATGATCTGGGATTTGAAGCGACCCTCGGCAATTGCCTTGGCGGCGCGCTGGTGGGAAGCCAGGGCAAAAGCATCCTGCTCTTCGCGCGAAATACCCCACTTTGCCGCCATGTTTTCGGCGGTGATCCCCATGTGACCAACACCGAACGGATCGGTCAGTGCGGCCACCATCGTGTCGATCATTTTGCTGTCACCCATGCGTGCGCCGGAACGCATGGCGGTGGAGAGGTAACCACCGCGCGACATGACCTCGACTCCGCCCGCGATCGCAAAATCAGCATCGCCGAGCAGAATCGCCTGGGCTGAATTGACCACGGCCTGCTGGGCAGAGCCGCACAATCGATTCACCGCCACAGCAACAGAATCCATCGACATGCCGCCTTGAATTGCAGCCACACGGGCAACATACGGGTAACGCGCCTCCGTCGGAATCACATTGCCGACCGCGGCGAACGACACCTGCTTCGGATCCACACCGGAACGCGCGATGGCCTCTTTGATCACCAGTCCGCCTAACTCGCAGGGTTCCATACCGGACAAGGCACCGGCAAACGTTCCGACTGCAGATCGAACAGCGCTCAGAACAACCACATCTCTTTTGTTAGTCATGACTCACACTCCTGTTGAAAAATTGAAATCCGCCCACGAAGAAACCCAGATCAGCAATAGCAATGCTAGCGCCAACAAAAGGGTTCGCCACACCAGCGCGGTCGCGCGCTGCATGAAATTTGTATCGGGCTCGTCACCGAGACCGAGTTCGATCTTTTCGCTCAAATCATCCGCAGCATACGCCGGATCGGAAAATGGAATACCCAGACGCACGCCCAACGCGCCAGCGCCGCTGGCGAGGACGATTCCACTTCCCCTCACCGGCCACCGGTCCGCCTGCGAGCGCCAACACTGGACCGCATCCTCAAAATCACCCACCACAGCAAACGCGGCGGCGGTCAGGCGCGCAGGAATCCAATCGATGATCGCGAACGCCTGTTTTGAAAAAAGGCCAAAGCGTCCGAAATCGGGATCAAGACGAGCGCTCCATTGGCTGTCAAGCATCTCGGCCAAACGGTAGAGCAGCGCGCCAGCCGGTCCCAATACCGAAAACCAAAAAATGGGCGCAAATACATGACGATGCGCCTCAATCAAGCCACGTTCAATCGACAACCGGGCGACGTCCGTGCCGGATAAACGATCACCGGACGCGCCCCGCCAAACGGCTAGCAGACTGCGTGCGCGATCGACATCACCCATCTGCAAAGCCTGCTCGATTTCAGAAAACTGATGGCTGAAGTGCCTAAAGCCAATGGTCAGATAAAGCACCACCAGACCCATAAGAAATGACCACACCGGAGCCGACCAACTTAACGCCAATGATACTAACGCGAGTATGAGTGCGGGTACGCCAGCGAGCATCCCCCACGCGATTCCACCCTGCAACTGCTCGCCGTCATTGAGATGCCGCTCTGCCCATTCACACGCCCTGATAAAAGGCTGACGCACGACCTGCTGCACTGGTTGCGGTCGCCACTGCTCGAGGAGCAATATCAGCAGGATTGAAACGATGGTCATGTCGGTTGAACGAGAAAGTCTCTGAAGCTGATCAACATTCCGGCGGTCGCACCCCAAATGTTGTAGCCACCCCAGGGCATCGACCAATACGCGCGCTGAATCCCGCGAACCTCGACTTCGTGGCGCACATGATTGCTCCGGTCAAGCAAGAATTCGAATGGCGGCTCAAAAACATCGGCGACCTCAAAATCGTCCAACTTCAAATTTAGCGGGGGGGTCACCAACCCGACCACCGGTATGACACTGAAACTCGTAATGGTCCGGAACTCGGGCAAGCGACCAATAATTTCAACCTGCTCCGGAAGCAGGCCAACCTCTTCGTGGGCCTCGCGTAACGCTGTCGCCTCAAAGGAGGCATCTTCCGGCTCGCAGCGGCCACCTGGAAAGCTGACCTGCCCGGCATGATCGCGCAGGTGAGCCGTACGCTGAGTCAGCAATATTGTTAACCCCGTCTCTCGCACGACAACCGGGACCAGCACGGCCGCAGGAGTAAGTTCGTCGCCGATAAGGTCAGCATCAGCGCCACTCGGGGCGGCAGTCGCAACCCTGTGACCGCTCTCCTTGAATCGCCGCCTCAACATCAGAACGAGTTCTTCAGGACGGCTCGACAGATCAATCTCGACTTCGCTTCTCATGATGCAGGTGATGGCACTCGTTACACCCGTGATGCAGGACCTCAGTCGCGAAAATTTCCGTATTGCAGCGGAAAGTCCGTGACTGACTTTTTGACCAGCGCTATGGTTTCCTGGAGCAAGTCGCGCTTGGCTCCAGTCACACGCACGGCATCACCCTGAATGCTTGCCTGGACTTTCAGCTTGCTGTCTTTAATCAGCTTGACCAGTTTCTTCGCCAACTCCATCTCGATGCCAACCTTGATTTTCAGCTCCTGCTTGGCCTTGTTACCCGAAACAGTCTGGACGTCTCCGGCGTCGAGTCGCTTGGTGCTTTCGTGCTCTTTCTTCTCCATCTCCGGAAATAAAACGTCTTTGATCTGTCCAAGCTGAAACTCGGAGTCACCGTGAATCATAATGGTCTTGTCTTTTTCGTTGAGCTCGACGCGCGCAGAACTGCCCTTGAAGTCGTAGCGATTCCCGATATGCCGCCCGGCAATATCGACGGCATTCTTGAGCGCGACCATATCAGCCTCAGAAGTAATGTCGAACGATGGCATGAACGTATCCCCCGGTAATATCAGACGAAATGACAAATGTAATGATACGGCTCACCGCTGACGTCGATATCAAAACTCGAGTTCGCCGGCACGTCAAATTGTTCGCCCGGACCGGCACTTACCCAGTCGGCATCCTTTAATCGATAACGGCACCGGCCGGCCACAGTTTCCATTATTTCTGCTGCCCCGGTAGTAAACATCAGCGTGGCCGGAAGAATGACGCCGACACTTTTCTTCGAGCCATCGGCGAACTGCACTGTATGACTGACACACTTGCCGTCAAAATAAACGTTGGCCTTCTGAAGCACTGACACGTTATCAAACTGAGACATCTAGATTCCCCATACTTTCTGAATGATGATCTTGGCGATAAAACCGAGCATCCCAAATGACAAAACAAAAAACAGCACGAAAGTTCCGAGCTTACCCGCCTTCGACTTCCAGGCCAGTTCGCCAATGATGAAGAGCATGTACAGCATGAATCCGGCGACACCAAAAGTCATGCCAAATTCGGCCAACTGCTCTTCAGATAGGCCAAACATTACCCGCGTCCCTTTATTCTAGAGATCCGCGCTGAATCCAGGCTACCCTTTGCCGCGCTTGCGATTGGCCGCGATGCGCATGCGAAGTGCGTTCAAGCGTATGAAGCCATGGGCGTCCTTCTGGTTGTAGGCACCCTCGTCGTCTTCAAACGTTGCGATTGTCGAATCAAAGAGCGAGTCGGTTTTCGAGTCCCGGCTGACAACGCTTACGCTACCCTTGTACAGTTTGACCCTCACCCAGCCATTGAGATTTTGTTGCGTATGGTCGATCAACGTCTGCAAAGCTTTACGTTCGGGGCTCCACCAGTAACCGTTGTAGATCAAACTGGCATACCGCGGCATGAGGTCGTCCTTCAGATGCGCAACCTCGCGATCCAAACATACCGACTCAATGGCTCGATGGGCACGTAACAAAATCGCCCCTCCCGGTGTCTCGTAGCAGCCGCGAGACTTCATGCCAACATAGCGATTTTCAACCAGATCAAGACGACCGACGCCATGCTTGCCTCCAATTTGATTGAGCGCGGCCAGCAGTTCGTGCGATTTCATCTTCTTGCCGTCGATTGCAACCAGATCGCCCTTCTCGAACTGCAGATCGAGATACCCGGGCTTTGCAGGCGCTTTTTCAGGAGCGACAGTCCAGCGCCACATCGATTCCTCGGCTTCTGCAGACGGGTCCTCCAAATGGCGCCCCTCGTAGGAAATATGCAGGAGATTCGCATCCATCGAGTAGGGCGAACCACCCTTCTTGTGCTTCATCTCGATCGGAATTCCATGTTGCGCTGCGTAGGCGAGCAACTTCTCGCGTGACAACAAATCCCACTCGCGCCAGGGTGCGATCACCTTGACGTTTGGCATCAAGGCATAGGCACCCAGCTCAAAACGTACCTGGTCGTTACCCTTGCCGGTCGCTCCATGAGAAATCGCCTCGGCCCCGGTCTTACGGGCAATATCCACGAGGCGTTTGGCGATCAGAGGCCGGGCAATGGACGTACCGAGCAGGTACTCTCCTTCGTACACCGTATTGCAACGGAACATCGGGAAAACAAAGTCACGGACAAATTCTTCGCGCAGATCATCAATGAAAATGTTCTTGGGCTTGATGCCCATCTTCAAGGCCTTCGCGCGCGCGGGCTCGAGTTCTTCACCCTGCCCGAGGTCAGCGGTAAATGTCACCACCTCGCACTGATAGGTATCCTGCAACCACTTCAAAATTACGGAGGTATCAAGGCCGCCTGAGTAAGCCAGAACCACCTTTTTCACATCACTCATTTTCAACCTCACCCGTAGTTTCCAACAGTTCAATCATCAATTCTGCCCAACAACAAGAACTCCATCAGCGCCTTTTGCGTGTGAAGGCGATTTTCCGCCTCTTCCCAAACGACACTTTGTGGCCCATCAATAACCTCTGCAGCAACCTCTTCCCCGCGATGAGCCGGAAGGCAATGCATGAAAAGAGCATCTGCACTCGCGTTACGCATCATGTCCGCATTGACCTGCCAGTCAATAAATGCATTGCGTCGCGCCTCTTTTTCCTCTTCAAAGCCCATCGACGTCCAAACGTCGGTGATTACCAGATCGGCGCCACGGACGGCCTCAAAAGGATCCGCGAAGTGCTTAAAGCTCGTGCCGCAAACACCTGCAATCCGCTTCAGATCGACCTCATAACCAGGAGGCGTCGAAACACGAACCTTGAATCCCATCACTTCAGCTGCCTGCAACCAGGTATTACATACGTTGTTGGAATCTCCAACCCATGCGACCGTCTTACCCTCAATCGAGCCGCGTTGATCGATATAGGTGTAGATGTCGGCGAGAATCTGGCACGGGTGATAATCATTCGTCAGCCCGTTGATCACCGGAACACGCGAATGCCCAGCAAATCGCTCAACAATCGCTTGATCATAGGTCCGAATCATCACGACGTCACTCATCCGCGAAATTACCTGCGCGGCATCCTCAACGGGTTCTCCCCTGCCCAGTTGCGTGTCGCGCGTATTCAGATAAATCGCCGCCCCGCCAAGTTGGTGCATTCCCGCCTCAAACGAAAGCCGTGTACGCGTGCTGGCCTTCTCAAAAATCATCACCAGGGTTCTGTCCTGCAATGGCCAATAACGCTGAAACGCTTGAAATCGCTCCTTGATACGCCGAGTACGCTCAAACAAGTAGCCCACTTCCTCACGTGTGAGGTCCTTGAACTGGAGAAAATGACGAAGTGGATTCATCAAGGTAGATCATCCGTGATTAGCAACGACTCCCGCCCCAAAAACTTTGCTATCACGCGGCATAGTGCAGCGACCAATTCGCCGGCTTCCGACGATGTCATGATCAAAGGGGGAAGCAAGCGAATGACTCGCTCGGCAGTGACATTGACAAGGATGCCCGCATCACATCCGGCACCCACAATTTCGGCACAGGGTCGATCCAATTCAATTCCGATCATCAAGCCTTGACCACGAATCTCCACGACTCCGGCAACATCGGCCAGCGCATTGCGCAGGCCGGAAACAATCGACGTTCCCAATTGCCCCGCATGCTCGACCAAATTTTCCGTACCGACTACGTCCAGTGTTGTCAGCCCCGCAACGCAGGCCAAAGGATTGCCGCCGAAGGTGGAGCCATGGTTGCCCGGTTTGAAGACTCCAGCCGCAGCACCCGTGGTCAGGCAAGCTCCAATTGGCACACCCGATCCCAATCCCTTTGCCAAGCTCATCACGTCCGGACGGATATCCGCGTGTTGATGAGCAAACCAACGTCCGGTGCGTCCGATCCCACATTGAACTTCATCAAGGATCATCAGCCACCGCTGTTGATCACACACTTGACGCACCCTCTGCATGAACTCGGTCGAGGCAACCCGTATCCCGCCTTCGCCCTGTATCGGCTCGAAGAACACGGCAACCACATTAGGATTGCGAACGGCCACCTGCTCAATCGCCGCAATGTCGCCAAATGGCACGCGAACAAAACCGGTCACCAGCGGTTCAAATCCCGCCTGTACCTTGCGACTGCCGGTTGCCGACAGCGTAGCCAGGGTGCGTCCGTGAAACGCCTGCTCCATGACAATGATCATGGGGCTATCAACCCCTCGATGGTGACCATAAAGACGTGCAATCTTGATTGCCGCCTCATTAGCTTCACAACCAGAATTACAGAAAAACACATCATCCATCTTCGCGAGTTCCGCGAGCCGATCAGCGAGCGCTTCAGCTTCACGAATTTGGTAAAGATTCGAGACATGAATCAGCCGCGCGCTCTGCTCTGCAATGGCCTTGACAACTCTGGGATGTGCATGGCCGAGCGTATTGACGGCGATGCCAGCGATGCCGTCAAGATAACTCTTGCCAGCCTCATCATACAGACGGCATCCCACTCCATGAGTGAATGCAACTTCCTGTCTTGCATAGGTAGTCATAAGGTGCGACATGGAAAAACCTCGAGAAAACAAACAGCAAAAAAACATACGGCGGCCCTGATGCGTCGCGGCCGCCGTGCTTGCAGAAGCCATAATCTTAAGTCAAATCTGCAGCCATGTATAGGGCAAATCCTGGAGGAATTTTCCACGTGAGGATTGCCGTATTCAACCAGAAAGGGGGCGTCGGCAAAACCACCACGACGCTGAATCTGGCGGCAGCGGCGGCCCGGCAAGGAAGTAATGTTCTCATGGTTGACTTGGACCCGCAGGCGCACCTCTCATCGATTCATGGCGCTGGGGCGGTACAGTCCGGCGACAGCATCTTCGCCCACTACCGCGATAGCCGCCCACTTTCGGAGTTGAGTCTGGATTGGCCCGCTATCGGCCAACTGATCCCAGCGCACGGTGAGTTGATCAAGGTCGACTCGCTCTTTGGCAAAGGCCCGAGCGCGCTAAACAAATTAAACGCGGGATTACATGCTTTGGAGGTCGATCATCCAAACCGGATGACGTTCATCGACTGTTGCCCGTTTCTCGGCGTGTTATCCCTCAACGCAGTTTTTGCTGCCGATTGTCTATTGGTGCCGGTTGCTTCTGATTTTTTGTCGATGCGCGGAGCTGTTCAGATAGATCACACGCTGAAAGCGCTTGAGCCTGTATTAAGACTTAGACTTCCTCGACGCTACGTGCTGACACGCTTTGATCGGCGCCGAAAAATGTCTTTTGAAATACAGAAGAGAATGACTGATGCGTTCGGCGACGATCTTTGCAAAACCGTGATATCCGAAAACGTCGCCGTCGCCGAAGCTCCGTCCTGCAACCTTGATATTTTCAGCCACGCGGCGAGCAGCCGCGGCGCGCAGGATTATGCTGCGCTGCTGGTTGAGCTTACAAACACCGGATTTTTCGAATAACAAACAGCAATCAGTAACTAACTACCGAACAATCAGGTTAGCAATCGCTTCAAAGCTCGGTACCGGACTCCGCACACCTCCGCGGTGACAAACACACTCGAGAATCTGACAGCGTGGGTACATCTGCTGCAGTTTTTTCTGCGCCTCGTTTTCATCGCGACCATGAATCATCAAATTTTCGACGACCGCCCCTAGTCGGGTCCGGATGCGGAAGGCGTATTTTGTAATTGGATCGGAGTACATCAAAACTCCTTTATCTTCATGGATATGGGGCAAGTATATGTAGTGGTTTCGACAAAAACAACGTATTTCTTTAATTTGACAGGATAATTTTAGTTGTGCCACCCTGGCGCGGAACTATCCGGCCTTGAAAATTTGCATTCTTGCTACAATTCGCGCAGTGATGACAATCCTGATAATCCGTGCTGGTATCGATAATATTTGCGTGAGATATCCGCTGAATCGGCGACGTTCACATCCGGATTGCTGAGTGAATCATGTCCCCCTATCACGCGGAAGATTTCATCATTGTAGGCATTACGACGGATGGCAAACAGTTTCGCCCCAGTGACTGGGCGGAACGCTTGTGCGGTGTGATGTCAGTTTTTGGTTCCGAGCGGCGAATGGCTTATTCACCCTATGCCCAGCCAGGCACGCATGAGTCGGCAAAGTGCGTATTTGTCGATGCACGAATTCGCGATATAGAGCCGATGGCCTATACATTTCTTGTCAATTTTGCCAAGGATAACCATCTCAAGATGGCGCCCTGGCTGCAGGCCGATTCCGCCCCCTAAACAGCCGTTCGCAAACAAAAAGCCGCCCGGAAGGCGGCTTTTTTTGCGAACGGTCTCTTTTTTAGATTGCCTTGATCGCCGCGGCCAAACGACTTTTATGGCGCGCTGCCGCATTCTTGTGAATGATCTTCTTGTCGGCAATTGAATCAATTACGCTTTGCGAATCCTTGAAGACGGCCTGAGCCGCAGCCTTGTCGCCAAGACCAATTGCCTTGCGAACTTTTTTGATTGCCGTACGCAACGAGGAGCGAAGGCTCACATTATGCGTGCGCTGCTTAACTGCTTGACGTGCGCGCTTACGCGCCTGAACGGTATTTGCCATAAAAAATCTACCAGCGAAATCAACGAAAGCGCGGAGTATAGGGAGTTCTGCCAAGGTTTGCAAGGTGTTCCAGCCCGGAATTTTCCTTACCATGCATGGATGAACCTGCTTCGTACCCTTGCCACAGTCAGCGGCATGACCCTGCTGTCGCGTATTCTCGGATTCGTCAGAGATTTCGTAATCGCGCACAGCTTCGGCGCGGGCATGGCAACCGATGCTTTTTTCGTCGCGTTTCGTCTGCCTAACCTTTTACGACGCCTGTTTGCCGAAGGGGCTTTCTCGCAGGCATTCGTACCAATCCTAGCCGAATACCGTAACCGCAGAGGTGACCAAGAAACAAAAATACTGGCTGATCGCGTTGCAGGGATCTTATTACTCTGTCTGATGGCGGTTACCGTAATCGGCGTGCTCGGCGCCCCAGTTCTCATCGCCCTATCCGCACCAGGATTTGCTGCCGATACCGAAAAATTCGCGCTTACCGTTGAGTTGACGCGTATTACCTTTCCCTACATCCTTTTTATGTCGCTCGTGGCCCTGGCAGCGGGAATTCTCAATACGTGGAACAAATTCACACTTCCCGCTTTTACGCCGGTTCTGTTGAACCTTTCATTCATCGGAATGGCACTTTTCGCCGCACCTTGGTTTGACCCGCCGGTACTTGCACTTGCGTGGGCTGTATTTATCGGCGGAATTCTCCAGTTGGGGGTTCAAATACCGGCTCTTCGGCGCATCGGCATGCTTCCTAGATTTTCGCCAGTGTGGCGGGACGAAGGTGTCCAGCGGGTATTAAAGTTGATGGCACCCGCCGTGCTGGGTGTATCGGTTGCGCAGATCAGTCTTTTGATCAACACGATCTTTGCCTCGTTTCTAGAAAACGGTAGCGTGTCCTGGCTCTATTACGCCGACCGTCTGATGGAATTCCCTGCAGGGCTTCTAGGTGCCGCGCTTGGCACGATTCTGCTGCCGACCCTTTCTAGATCTCATGCTGCGGGCAATGCGGCCGAATTTTCCGCGCTACTTGACTGGGGATTGAGGTTGACACTTATTCTGGCTTTGCCCGCCTCGTTGGCGCTAGCGGTCGTCGGGGTACCTCTGGTCTCCACCCTTTTTCAACACGGGCTGTTCAATGCCAACGATGTACTACGTACAAATGATGCGTTGAGTGCTTACGCAGTCGGTTTGACGGGTCTCATCCTGGTAAAGATCCTTGCCCCTGGGTTCTATGCACGACAAGACATACGAACGCCCGTTCGCATAGCGTTAATCAGTTTGGTGCTGACACAAGTGATGAACTTGCTATTTGTCGGTTGGCTGAAGCACGCCGGTCTGGCCTTGTCGATCGGCCTTGCAGCCTGCGTCAACGCCGCGTTACTTTGGCGTGGATTGCGTAAGGCCGAGATTTACCTGCCACTACCCGGTTGGCAAAAATTTCTGGCAAGGATATCGCTTGCCTTGCTCGCATTAGCGGTTGCGCTCAAGCTCGGCATGGGCGCGGAGTCCGACTGGCTGATCATGTCATTGCACGAGCGCCTTTTCAGGATGCCATTGCTGGTATTCATCGGTTGTGCAACCTACATTACGGCGCTGTGGCTCACAGGTTTCCGTTTACGTGATTTCAAACGATGAAGCACTGGTTTGAGCCTGTTCGGACGGGCTCCGATTGTCGATAGGCACATGAGCAAAAGGGAAGACTGATTGCATCGGCCTTCCCTTTTCACTTGCTTCAACAATTGCCGGAATCGAATTTACCCGGCACTGTTACCTAGCTCGCAGCCTTCTTGCCGTGCATCTTGTCTCCCACCAAATAGGCTGCAAGCGCCGGCAGGAGAAGAATTGCACCAAACATGTTAACCAGGAACATGAAGGCCAATAAAAGCCCCATGTCCGACTGGAACTTCAGCGCAGAGAACATCCAGGTCAGGACCGAAACCGTCATGGTTACCGCCGTGAAGACCGAGGCTGTCCCACGCTGCTTCAGCGCCTCAATGAAGGCATCTTTGAGTGACAAACCGGAATCGTCAATCTCATGCTTCATGCGCTCGAAAAGGTAGATACCATAATCAACACCAACCCCCACACCCAAAGCGACCACCGGTAAGGTATTCACCTTCATTCCGATACCCATCATGGCCATGACCGCATTACACAGGACCGTCACCAAACCGAGTGGCAGGATGATGCACAAGGTGACCATGAACGATTTGAACTCAAGCAGGCAAAGCACCGACACAGACAAGAACAGCGCCAGATTGACCCACTTGTCGGCAGCGTGGACCGCTTCGTTGGTCGCCGCCATTACTCCGACATTTCCCGACGCAAGGCGGAACTTGAACTCTTCGGTATCGTTGGCCGCCTTGAACAGTTTGACCTGATCCACAATGTTTGAAATCGTACTCGCATCATGGTCGATCGTGAAGATGTTGATTGGCAGCGAGTTGCATTTCGAGTTCAAATACTCGGCGCCCATACGGGTTGCGAATCCAACGCCCTGTGCGATTTGAGGTACTTCCTCAGGCAACATTCGCCACTTGATATTGGTTTCAGCATAGGCTTGCGTGGTTGCAGTCACAAAACCGGCCAGACTTCTGACGGTGGCAACTCCATCCACTTGCCTCATTGCCATATCAAACGATTCGATTTTCTCCATGACTTCCCGCTTGACGCAGGGAGCCTCCGTGTCCTTGTGCTCCGCGATAATCTGCAGCACATCCACACCCAAGGCAAAATTGGTCGTAATAACGGCAACGTCCTGGTTATAACGTGCATCGGCTCGCAACTCGGGAACGCCCTTTCCTTGATCGCCGATCTTCAGATCACGCGCCTTCCACACGCCTCCCGCAAGCAAAACCAAGCCAATGGCAATCGCAATAAGTGCGCCGGGGCCCCGTTCAGCGAGAAAGCCGATACGTTCCCATAAGGCGTAACCCGCCGTCTCGTTACCACTGAGCTTTGCTGCCGCCGCATCGGAAAACTTCATGTGCGAGAGCAAAATCGGCAACAACATCTTGTTGGTGATGATCATCACCGAGACACCAATGGTCGCCGTCAACGCAAGCTCATGCACCATTTCAATTTCGACGAAACCGATGACCATGAAGCCCAGCGCATTCGCAAGCAGGGCCATGGCGCCCGGAATAAACAATTTCTGGAAACATTCGCGCGACGCGGTCAGTCCATCTGCGCCACGCAGCGTTTCAAGTTTCCACGCATTGGTCATCTGCACCGCGTGCGAAACCCCGATCGAGAAGATGAGGAACGGAACCAGGATCGACATCGGATCGAGACCGAGGCCGAAAATCGGCAACAAACCAAGCAACCAAACCACAGGTACAGCGGCACACACCACGGCCAAGCCGGTAATCATGCCTGATCCCGAGTACCAATAAAGCAGGGCCGTTGTAATTACAAATGCGACGCCAAAAAACACCAATACGCCTGCCGCGCCGGAAGCAATGTCACTTGCCGCCTTGGCAAAGCCAATGATGTGCACGGTCACCTTGTCAGTTTCATATTTGCCGCGCAGCGCTTCCAGCTCTTTGCCGACCCTTTGCAGATCGAGTCGCTTGCCCGTCTCCTGATCGGTATCCTGCAGTGTCGCCACAACCATCGCCGCAGTCATGTCGCGTGAAACGATGCGGCCAATCCAGTCCGACTTGAGAACGTTTTCCTTGACCTTCGTCATTTGTTCCGGCGTTCCGGCAAAGTCTGACGAAACCAGCACGTCGCCGCGGAATCCGTCCTCAACCACTTCGTTGTAACGGACGTTGGAACTGAACAACGAGGTCACCGAACTACGCTCGACACCCTTCAGGTAAAAGACTTCTTCGTGAACCTTGCGCAAGGTATCCATGAAATCCTTGTCATAGATTTCACCCTTCGGGTTCTTCAACGCAACAAGAACCTTGTTCGCTCCACCGAAGATTTCCTGATATTGAATAAACGTTTGCATGTACTCGTGTTTAAGCGGAATCATCTTGGTGAATCCGGCTTGCACCGTAAGCTTGGTGGCCATATAGCCAAAGCCTATCGTCATCAGAATGAACAGGATAAGCAACTGCTTGCGGTATTCAAATACCACAAACGCCAAGGATCCGACCCAGTTCTTGTTATATGTGTCGCGGGCGCTTGGGCTGCTTTTCTCTGCCATATCATTTCCCTTCGTCATTATTTGCTCCTACCCGATCGTGCGGGATGTCTTGTTGTTCCTGACCCAAATTAAGCTGGGCAATTTGCGAATACATCAATGCCACGCTTCGGAGTCAACCATGCTCACGCCCGTTTCACCAACTGCCAGAAGTTGATCACTCCCGACCGGAAGAATTGTCGCCAAGCCGCGCCCGGCCTTGGTTTTTTTCACTTTAAACGTCACACCATTGTCGGTGCTGGTAACCACGATTCCGGTATTGCCTACCAGGACAATCCGCCCGTCTGCCATAGTCATGCCACCGTTGATGCCTACTTTCATGCCGGTTTCAATCTTGGTCCATTTGGCGCCCTGATCCGTCGACCGGTAAATCGTTCCCCGCATACCATACGCTACCACTGATTGGTCTTTGGCAACCACAGCCCCAAAGTAGGAGCCGGGGTATTCCGACTCGGCTTTGACAAAAGTTGCGCCCTTGTCCTTGGAACGCGCAAGTGTTCCATTTTCTCCAACCAGAACCATTGCGTCTCCGCTGACGACGATGGAATAGATGTGCCGGTCAAAGTCATCAGCAATGATTTGCTGACGAGCCCAAGTTTTCCCCGCATCGGTCGTCTTCAAGACCATGCCAAATGCTCCGTATGCCATGACCTCCTGGCCACCCAATTTGAGCAAACCCAATACAGAATCCATATTGG
>CAZAGR010000010.1:0-20631 GCA_964484585.1 uncultured Propionivibrio sp.
ATTTTTGGCTTTCACCTTGCACCGCTGGACCTGCGCCAAAATTCGGAAGTTCATGCCAGAACCGTCGCTGAATTGCTGGCCATTGCGCGCCCGGGAACAGACTACCTGGCGCTTGACGAAACTGGGCGCGTTGCGCTGCTGGAGGAAGAACTCGCCACACCGCGTCCGTTGGTTGCTCCCGGCGTGATTTACTCCGAGGAAACGCAGGGTGAACTGGCGATTTTCCGCAGCGCGCGTCGGGTGCAGAAACGCTATGGCAAAGCAGCCATCGAAAATGTCATCATCTCCAAAACGGACGACGTTTCCGATTTGCTTGAATTGGCGATTCTGCTCAAGGAGGTCGGACTACTAAGGCCGCGAGAGGCGGTTCTTGATGTCAACATTGTCCCGCTGTTCGAAACCATTGCCGACCTTGCAAACGCCGGCGGAATCATGGATCGACTGTTTGCTATTCCGATCTACCGGCGCTTGCTGGAGAGTCGCGGCGCGCTGCAGGAAGTGATGCTCGGCTACTCGGACAGCAATAAGGATGGTGGTTTTCTTTCGTCGGGTTGGGGCTTATATCGGGCAGAGATCGCCTTGACAGAGGTATTTGGCCGACACGGCATCCGAATGCGGCTATTTCATGGTCGCGGTGGCTCGGTAGGACGTGGTGGTGGGCCTAGCTATCAGGCCATTTTGGCTCAGCCACAGGGCGCTGTGCAGGGGCAGATCCGCATCACCGAGCAAGGCGAAGTGATCGCACACAAATATGCTAACCCCGAATTGGGCCGGCGCAATCTCGAGATACTTGCCGCGGCAACACTGGAAGCCAGCCTGCTGCCACATGAACACGACGCGCCCGAGGCTGAATTTTTGCAAGCGATGGAAGAACTATCGAATTCAGCCTATCGGGCATACCGCCACACCGTGTTCGAAACGCCCGGTTTTGAGCGCTACTTTTGGGAATCCACAGTGATTGCCGAAATCGCGGGTCTGAATATTGGCAGCCGCCCCGCCTCGCGCAAAAAAACTACCGCCATCGACGACCTGCGTGCCATTCCCTGGGTTTTTTCCTGGGCACAATGCCGGTTGATGTTGCCTGGTTGGTTCGGCTTCGGCACAGCGATCAACGAGTGGAAAAAGCAACACGGTACGGAGGGAATGAAACTCTTGTGTCGCATGAACCGCGAATGGGGATTCTTCCGCACATTGCTGTCGAATATGGACATGGTGCTCGGCAAGACCGATATTGCCATTGCTGAAAGTTACTCAAGACTGGTGCATGACGCTGCCTTGCGTGAAGCCATCTTTCCCCGTGTTAAGGAAGAATGGCAACACGCCGTGCAATCGCTTCTCGAGATTACCGAACAAGACGAACTGCTCGACGGCAATCCGCTGCTGAAACGCTCGATTCGAAATCGCTTCCCCTACATTGATCCGCTTAATCACATGCAGGTCGAGCTGCTTAGACGACACCGCGCCGGAGAAACCGACGAACGAGTTCGCCGCGGAATTCACCTGACAATTAACGGAATTGCGGCTGGATTACGTAACAGCGGATGATTAAGGTGAAACGTGGAATAATTTCGTGAAACACAAACGGCAATACGTAGCGCCTCGTAATATCGAACGAAGCGAGCAAACAGTCACCCTCACCCCGGGGCGAGGGCGGGGAGTGGGGGGCGATCAATTTGCTTTTGGCGATGTTTCATCATCAGGGGTGCAGTCGGCACTGCATGAGCGTTTGTATGTTCCAATTGACGCATGACAATTCTCTAGCCCCGGAGTCACGATGAAACGCCAATCGTGGTTTGAAGCGTTTGCCCAAACAGCGAACGAGGGCAAAATCCTGTCGTCCCACACGCGTCAAGCCTTGGTAAATCTTGACGACACCTTGTTCAAGGTATGGGACCTCGGTGACAACCTTGTGCTGGCCTGGACGCGCGTGGACTGCTATCTGCGCTTTCTTGCAGTTCGCCACTATGCGATCTTTGAGATGTTCGGCGCCGAGACGGATGGAACACGCCCAAACAACGCCAATAACCTCGTCATCGAGTTGCTTGCGGGACCCAAGTACCTCACGCCAACCGAGTTCGAGCGAATCTGCACATTGCTCGCCAAAGCGGCGCTTATCGTCAGTGTAAGTCTTGAACCCGGTGTTGAGGTCAGCGCTGCGCTGGTCGACAGTATTGTTACCCGGTATGGTGTGTCGCTCGTGCGCGACCGGGCGGTCATGCTGCTCGACGTGGTGGGCTTTTCGCTGCGCGCGCCACTGGATCAACTCGCGATGCTCAACAGTCTGAACTATTCTGTAAATTCAGCTTGCCGCCAGCTCCAGTCCAGAGATATCCGCATCGACTTTGCTCGCACCACGACAGGCGATGGCTTCTACATCTGGAATCGTGCGCTGGGTTCCGAAGCCACCATCGCACTATACGAACTGATGATGCTGATTCTTGCCGACAACGCCGTCGCCCAGCGCAAAGCGAAGCGCTTCCCGGTGCCCAAGCTGCGTGCGGCATTCCACGTCGGCGAGCATTACGAGTTCTATCAGGTTGAAGCACTCAATCCGACGGCCTTTGGCTATATCGTCGGCCAAGTCACGGTTGATCTTTCGCGACTGGTCGCAAAGACGCAACCCGGACAGATTCTGCTGGGTGACTTCACCTTCGCCATGGATGAGCACGAGACAGGGCAAACCATCAACTGCGACACGCAAGGATTCGTTACCCAGGCCGCAACACGGCTTGAGGGGCTCAAAGGGCTGGCCGTCGCCGACGATCAAATCGATGCCATTCGTTGCTACCTTACCGGCCCGGGTGAAACTGAAGGGTTGTTTCTTGTCAGTCGTTACGAGATTTCTGACAAGCACGACACGCTCCGCTACGCCTATAACGCCAAGATCAACATTCGCCTGCGTGAAAGTCGTCCGATTTTCCTCGGCATCCAGGACAAGGATTCCGATCGAACCACCGCCCGGCCTTGACGAACCCGCCGCCAAAACCTGGACGACTCACTTCAACCTAAAAAAGCAGTCGACCACGGGGAACACGGGGCGGCAGGGGATTTACAGCGGAATCACGACTGAATCCCGTCACGGCAATTGAGTTGGCGGCGCAACGCCGTACCGCCAACGCCGACTTTTTGAGCCGGAAAAATCGCTCAGAACGTGTTTTGAAAGTGTAGCGAGCAGGCCGAAGTGCAAGGCGCACGGAGCGTAGGAACCGGAATATACTTGTGTGCATGAGGATTCCGAGCACCGCGCAACGCCGCAATTCGGTCGCGCAGTAACTTTCAAAGCACGTTCTCAGCCTTAGCGACTGAAGCGCGGGCTTTCGATCCAGCGTTTGATACGGTTTGCATCAGCCACCCGCGTTACCTTGCCCCAGGAATCGAGCAACACGATAATCACTGGCTTGTGACCCAGCCAAGCCTGCATGACCAGGCACTTGCCGGCTTCGCTGATGTAACCGGTCTTTGACAGTCCGATATCCCAGGTCGAGCTTTTCACCAAACTGTTGGTGTTGTTGTACTGCATGATTCGTCCGGCCACCGTCACTTCGCCGCCCGGAGTGGTCGAAAACTCCCGAATCAGGGGATATTGATAGGCTGCGTCGACCATTTTGGCCAGATCACTTGGACTGGATACGTTGGCTTTCGTCAAACCTGTGGGATCCTCAAAGCGCGTATCGACCAGGTTCAATTCCCTTGCCTTGTTGTTCATCGCTTGGACAAACGCCTCGCGGCCGCCCGGATAGTGACGCGAAAGCGCCGATGCAGCGCGATTCTCGGAGGACATCAGAGCCAATCGCAGCATCTCCTCGCGGGTCAGTTGGGTGCCAACACGCAGACGCGAACCGGTTCCCTTGAGCATATCGACGTCATCATTGCCAATAGTGAGTGCTTCGTCCAGATTTGGCAGGGCGTCCAAAGTCACCATCGCGGTCATCAGTTTGGTGATCGATGCGATCGGATGCACGGCCTGGGAGTTCTTCTCAAACATGACGGCGCCACTGCTCTGATCCTTGACCATCACCGCCGAAGAGTTCAGCGCCAGCGCGGTAAGCTCATCGTCGCTGACCTTGATGCGACCCGACGACACCCGCCTTGCGGCGACACTGATGGTCTTTTTGGCGGAGACTCCAACCTGCTTTTTCCTCGCCGTGCGGTCAGTCGCCGCATTAGCGCCACCCGGAACCAAAGCAATCACCACAGCAGTACAAACGAAAAAACCAAGGATTCTTTGCTTCATTGTGACTCCCAATCCGTGATATCGGTGGCGATTATAACCGAGGTCGGCGCCATATCGCCAAAACTGATAACGACAGTTTACTCATATAAATAAAGGACTTGTCGATAACTGCTAAATAAAGAGTTTAACTTACGCCCAGGAAATCACGAACCTCCACCGCACGCGATGAGGCATCGCGATAGCCCAAGTCAATCAGTGCCTGCGTATATGGTTTTTCGAACAACAGATAACTGGTCAATGCGCCGCCACGTCGATTCATGGCCCCAATACCGCTCAGCAGCATCCGCACCGATCTGGGTAGAGCCTGTGCGTGCGCCGCAGCCATTTCGTCGAGTCGCTCTGAAGGTGCAATCACCAAGACATCGACCGGCCGCAAGGTCATCCCACGCTGCAGCCGAATGTCTTCGGGAATCATGGATAGAGTCTGGTTGATGCGCATGGTGCGCTCGAGATCCACTGACAGGCTGTCAAGGAAAATACTTGACAGCGCATGACCGGCAATCTGGGCCAGCGAGGGATAAACCTCGGCACGCGGTCGGGAATCTTCGGTCGATATTCGCCCGGCTCCGACGACGAGGACCTTATCAGCGCCCAGGTGAATCGCCGGTGAAATCGGCGCAATCTGCCGCATGGATCCATCACCGAACCATTCCCGATGCAGACGCACTGAGGGAAATACGAACGGAATGGCGCTGGAAGCCATAAGATGATCGAGGCTGAGCTTGACATGTGCGCCCACCCTTTGGCTTCGCCGCCAGGGTTCGAGATCAGCCCGCCCCTGAAAAAAACTGACACTCTGCCCCGTTGCGTAACCGGAGCAGGTAATACTTACCGAATGCAACGCGTGATTATCAATGGCCCGCTGGATGTTATTGAAATCCAGCGTATTGCCCAGCAGGTGCCGCAGCGGCGAATTGTCAAGCAGGGAGCGCGGCGCCCGGTGCGTCAGCCATCCGAATGCCAGCGCCGATAACCAACGCGCACCCGATACGGCAATCCCGAACGGATCGGCCCGGTAAACCTGATTGGCGTGAAAATTTCCCCAGACATGATTGAGGTGATCGACACCCGCAGCAAAGTCTTCTGCATAAACGGCCATCGAAGCAGCATTGATGGCTCCAGCCGAGGTGCCACAAATGATAGGAAACGGATTGATTTTTGGATCCGGCAGCATCTCCCGAATGGCTTTGAGAACGCCGGCCTGATACGCCGCGCGAGCGCCTCCACCGGTCAAAATCAACGCTGTCTTCAACATATGAGAATTTTCCCGGTCACTATTGCTGAACTTTCAGCCGGTGTTCTTTTGTTGCTGATTGACCTCAACCGAAAGCAGGGCCGTCACATTGACAATCCGCCGCACGGTTGCGGTCGGGGTCAAGATATGAGTCGGACGTGCGGCACCCAATAACATCGGGCCAACCGTCAAGCCGTCGCCGGCGGTTGTCTTCAGCAAATTAAATGCAATGTTGGCGGCATCGAGCGTCGGCATGATCAACAAGTTGGCTTGACCCTTGAGCGTTGAGGCCGGCATGGTCTGGGTTCGAATCGCTTCGGACAATGCGGCATCTCCGTGCATTTCGCCATCAACCTCCAGATGCGGAGCGATTTCGCGCAAGATCGCCAGCGCCCGGCGCATCTTGATCGCGGTCGGCGTCTCTTCAGTGCCGAAATTCGAATGCGATAACAACGCAACCTTAGGTACCAGGCCAAACCGCCGAATCTCTTCACCCGCCAACACGGTCATTTCAGCAAGCTGCTCGGCTGTTGGGTCATAGTTAACATAGGTGTCACCAATGAACAGCGTCCGCTTCGGCAGCACAAGCATATTCATCGCATAAAAGCTATTGATCCCGGGTTTTCGCCCAATCACCGTGTTGATGAACTCCAAGTGCAAGGAATGCTTGCCGAAGGTTCCACACAGCAAGGCATCAGCGTAATTATGCTTGACGAGCATGGCGCCGATCAGGGTCGTCCGGCGGCGCATTTCACGCTTGGCATATTCGGCACTGATACCGCGGCGACACATCATTTCGTGATAGTCCTGCCACAGTTCCTTGTAGCGCGGATCGGAATCCGGATTGACCAGTTCAAAATGTTCGCCGGCCCGGATACGCAAGCCATGACGGGCAATACTCTTGTTAACGACTTCCGGGCGGCCAATCACGATCGGCCGGGCGAGATTTTCATCGACGACCGTTTGCAACGCCCGCAATACGCGCTCATCTTCGCCTTCACAAAACACGATTCGCGCCGGGGTCTTTTTAGCGGCGGAAAACACCGGCCGCATGAACAGTCCGGTGTGATAAACGAAATCGCTGAGTCGTTCGCGATAAGCGTCCATATCCGCGATCGGGCGCGTGGCGACGCCAGAATCCATCGCCGCCTGGGCCACTGCGGGCGCGACCTTGATGATCAATCGCGGGTCAAACGGTTTGGGAATCAGATATTCGGGGCCAAACGACAACTCTTCTGTGCCATAAGCGGCACTGACGACCTCAGACTGTTCGGCGTGCGCCAACTCGGCGATTGCACGCACAGCGGCGACTTTCATCGCTTCGTTAATCGTTGTCGCGCCAACGTCAAGCGCGCCCCGGAAAATGAAGGGGAAACACAAAACGTTATTTACCTGATTCGGGTAATCCGAGCGTCCCGTGCCGATGATCGCGTCCGGCCGCACTGCCTTGGCCTCGGCCGGATGAATTTCCGGATCAGGATTGGCCATGGCGAGAATCAGCGGATCGCGCGCCATGGTCTTGACCATATCCGGCTTCAGCACCCCGGCTGTCGACAACCCCAGAAAAACATCGGCCCCGGTCATGACCTCGGCGAGAGTTTTTGCATCGGTCGGCTGCGCGTAACGCGCTTTCGAAACGTCTAATCCGGTCCGCCCCGTCTGAATGACCCCCTTGCTATCGACGGCAAAGACATTTTTTGGCTCCAAGCCAAGACTGACAAGCAGATCGAGACAGGCTATCGCCGCCGCGCCAGCACCAGAGCACACCAATTTGATGGCAGCGATATCCTTCTTGACCACACGCAAGCCGTTCAGAATCGCCGCACTGGCAATGATGGCGGTACCGTGCTGGTCGTCGTGGAATACGGGGATTTTCATCCTCTCACGCAACTTGGATTCGACGTAGAAGCATTCCGGCGCCTTGATGTCTTCCAGATTGATGCCACCAAAAGTCGGCTCTAGCGAAGCGATGATGTCGACCAGTTTGTCGGGGTCATTTTCAGCAACCTCGATGTCGAACACGTCGATACCGGCAAACTTCTTGAACAGGACACCCTTGCCTTCCATCACAGGCTTGCCGGCCAAGGGGCCGATATTGCCTAGTCCCAGAACCGCCGTCCCGTTGGAAATGACCGCCACAAGATTTGCCCGGGACGTATAAAGCGCCGCGGTTGAAGGGTCGCGCACAATCTCGTCGCAGGCAGCCGCAACGCCCGGCGAGTACGCGAGCGAAAGATCCGCTTGGTTTGTCAATGCCTTTGTCGGTGTAACCGAGATCTTTCCGGGTGTGGGAAGGCGGTGATACTCAAGCGCCGCAGCGCGAATACGTTCGTCCATTGTGATCCTCCAAGGCAGATTTCTCGATTATTGTCTCGATTCTAACTCGCCGCCTTGAAAGAATCGGCGCTGATGAAGCGACTGTATTGCAACGGGATTGAGCAAAGGACGATTTGATAAGGCACCTACGCAGCAAGACCGTCGGGCAAACAGCGTTGTCCTCGCCTGTGCGCATACTCACTGGCCCGGATAGCCACCTTGACGGATGGCGATGCGGCAACACTCAAGACTTATGTCGGAGCTTTTCGGCTGTGGGATAATTTAAGGCTTCTCAAAGCTTCCACGCGGCATCTGACTTTGAATCCGCTATTCCTAGGTACTTAGCGAAAAGGTCTACGCGTCAAGCATGGCCCGCATTGAAAACTCAAGTGGAGATTAGCGCGATATGAAACAGCCCGATCAAACCATTAACCCAGCAGCCTTGGCGTCCGCCCCCCCGCCCTTTGTCAAACATGACAGGCTGAAACAATGGGTCGCCGAGGTCGTGGCGATGACGCAACCGGATAACATCGTTTGGTGCGACGGCTCCAAAGATGAGGCAGATCACCTTTTTAATCAAATGGTTGAAAGTGGCAGTTTGATTAAACTGAACCCCGCCAAGCGGCCGAATTCCTACCTTGCGCTGTCCGATCCTTCGGACGTCGCCCGGGTCGAGGACAGAACCTACGTCTGCACTTCGGATCCCGAAGATTCGGGCCCAAACAACAATTGGGAAGACCCTGGCACGATGAAGAACACGCTGAAAGCCCTTTTCAAAGGCTGCATGCGGGGCAGGACGCTTTATGTCATTCCGTTCTCGATGGGTCCGGTTGGCTCGCCAATCGCCCACATTGGTGTAGAGCTGTCCGACAGCCCGTATGTAGTCGTCAATATGCGCATCATGACCCGCATGGGTCGTGCGGTTTTCGACCAATTGGGCAGCGATGGCCAATTTGTTCCCTGTCTACACAGCGTCGGCGCGCCAATCACTCCCGGAACTCCAGATGCGAAATGGCCCTGCAACACCACAAAGTACATCTGCCACTTTCCTGAAACACGCGAAATCTGGTCGTTCGGCTCGGGTTACGGTGGCAATGCGCTGCTGGGCAAGAAATGTTTCGCCTTGCGTATCGCTTCAACCATGGCACGCGATGAGGGCTGGCTGGCAGAGCATATGCTGATTCTCGGCGTCGAGTCTCCGGATGGTGTCAAGAGTTACGTTGCCGCAGCTTTCCCCTCCGCATGCGGCAAGACCAACTTTGCCATGCTGATTCCTCCGAAAAGTCTCAACGGTTGGAAGGTCACCACCGTCGGTGACGACATTGCCTGGATCAAACCGGGGCCAGATGGTCTTCTGCGCGCAATCAATCCCGAATCCGGTTTCTTCGGCGTCGCTCCCGGCACGGGCGAAAAAACCAACTTCAACGCTATGGCAACATTGAAGGAAAACGTGATCTTTACCAATGTTGCACTCACTGACGATGGTGACGTATGGTGGGAGGGCATGACCAAGGACGTTCCATTACATCTGATTGACTGGCAGGGCAAGGACTGGACGCCCGCTGACGGCAAGAATGGCCGCAAAGCAGCGCACCCTAATTCGCGCTTCACCGCGCCAGCAAGCCAGTGTCCGTCAATTGACCCAGAATGGGAAAACCCGGCCGGCGTGCCGATTTCCGCCTTTATATTTGGTGGCCGCCGCTCGACGACAGTGCCGCTGGTTTTTGAAGCCTTCAACTGGAATTACGGCGTCTATATGGCGGCTACACTCGGCTCCGAAACCACTGCCGCTGCTACTGGCGAACAGGGTATTGTGCGGCGTGACCCGTTTGCCATGCTTCCATTTTGCGGCTATCACATGGGGGATTATTTCAATCATTGGCTGCGCATTGGTCATCAGATCGCCCAGACGCCACGCATTTTTACTGTCAATTGGTTTCGTCAAGATCAAGACGGCAACTTCATGTGGCCCGGCTTTGGCGAGAACATGCGCGTGCTGAAGTGGGTCGTAGAGCGCTGCCGGGGCAGAGCAGACGCAAGGCAAACCGCGCTGGGCTGGACTCCAAATTTTTCTGATCTGGACTGGAGTGGTAACGAGGAAATTACCCAGACACAGTTTGATCAGCTCACCGCCGTCGACACGAAAGCGTGGCGTGAGGAACTCAAACTGCACGCGGAGTGGTTCGAAAAACTCAAGAGCCGCATGCCGCGGGAGCTAACTCTGAAACGCGAACTATTCGAACTGACCTTGGTTGATTAATTCTAGAAAAAGCAGTTGACCACGGGGAACGCAGGGATACATAGGGGGTCGTGAGGTTTTGCAGCGCACCCATTGTGTAGTCTCCTATCCATTCACAAGACCTTGTTTTCCCCCGTGCTCCCAGTGTTTCCCGTGGTTGAAGCGAAGTTTCCAAGTTACTTGAGTTGGTGCTGATTACGCATCGGGTGGCGACCCGGCACGCGTTTCGTTGCGGGCATTCTTTGCGGGCATATGATTGATGTGTCCTTGATCTTAATCACCTTATTCAGCGAAAGTGACCATGACCCTGCGGATGAATGACATCTCCCCGTTTCACGTCATGGAACTCATGGCCAAGGCGCAGGCGCTTGAGGTACAAGGACATTCAATCATTCACCTCGAAGTCGGTGAGCCCGATTTTGCGACCGCCGGCCCGATTACTGCTGCCAGCCAGTCATTCTTGTCCCAAGGGCATGTTCATTACACCGCCGCCTTGGGACTCTCCGAACTGCGCCAAGCAATCGCCCGCTTTTACCACACACGTTATGGCCTCGATCTTGATCCGGCTCGAGTGGTGGTCACATGCGGTGCATCAGGAGCGCTCATGCTGGCGCTTGGGGCTTTGGTCAACCCCGGCGATAAATGGCTGTTACCCGATCCTGGCTATCCCTGCAACCGAAATTTCGTGCGACTACTCGACGGGATCCCAGTCAGTCTTCCCGTGAGCGCCAGTTCGAACTACCAACCGACCCCACAGGATTTGGCGCAGCATTGGGACACGTCGACACGCGGACTGATGGTGGCCTCACCGGCCAACCCCACCGGAACGGTTTTGACACCGCCACAACTCTCCGCACTTTGGCAGGATGTTTCATCGCGCAACGGCCACCTGCTCGTCGATGAAATCTATCATGGACTGAGCTACGACGCCGAGCTTGAAACTGCTCTCGCCATAAGCCCGGAAATCTTTGTGATCAACAGTTTCTCAAAATACTTCGGCATGACCGGGTGGCGCGTGGGATGGATGATTGTGCCCGAGCGCTACCTGCGCGACGTGGAAAAATTGGCACAGAACATTTATATCTGCCCTCCAACGATTTCCCAACACGCGGCGCTTGCGGCATTCATCCCGGAAACTGTGTCGATTCTGGAAGCGCGACGGACGGAATTTGGAGAACGCCGCAACCTTCTGCTGGCAGGATTAAAGTCAATCGGGTTCGAAATCCATACTGAACCGCAGGGCGCCTTCTACATTTACGCTGACTGCGGCCGATTCAGCACTGACAGTTTCAATTTCGCCCATAAACTACTCACCGAGGCAGGCGTCGCAGTCACGCCCGGGCGTGATTTCGGAACGCATACTACAAGAACTCACCTCCGGTTTGCATACACAACCGACCAGGATCGACTAAACGAAGCAATTGTGCGTCTGAGAAATTACCTCAACCGCTAACGCGAAGCAAAAAAAAACGCAGGTCAAATTTCAACCTGCGCTTCAAAACTTGTCCGGCGACGGGACAGGCGCAAACCTGCCCGACACCCCGGAACCGTCAGGGACGGGAGCCGGTCGGAAACGGCCAAGCGGCAGCCGGATTCAAGGAGGATTTGATACCCGGTGCGGCAGCCGTTGATGGCGCTGCGGCAGCCGGTTTTGCGGCGGCCTTCTTCGGCGCAGCCTTCTTTGCAGCAGGCTTGGCAGCGGCCTTCTTTGCGGCAGGCTTAGCAGCAGCCTTCTTCGGTGCAGCCTTCTTTGCAGCAGGCTTGGCAGCGGCCTTTTTAGGTGCAGCTTTCTTTGCAGCAGCCTTTTTCGGTGCAGCCTTCTTTGCAGCAGCTTTCTTAGGTGCAGCTTTCTTTGCAGCAGGCTTAGCAGCGGCCTTCTTAGGTGCTGCTTTCTTTGCAGCAGGCTTAGCAGCGGCCTTCTTAGGTGCAGCTTTCTTTGCAGCGGGCTTAGCAGCAGCCTTCTTCGGGGCAGCCTTCTTCGCTGCAGGTTTAGCAGCAGCTTTCTTCGGTGCAGCTTTTTTCACCGCTGGTTTGGCAGCAGCTTTCTTCGGGGCCGCAGCTTTCTTAGCGGCAGGCTTGGCCGCGGCCTTCTTTGCGACCGGCTTCTTGGCTTGAGTAGCCATGTTGAACCTCCTTAACAAATTAACAGGAAAGAACCACCACTTACTTCTTACTGCAACCCGTCTGGGTTAAAAGAATTATCTATCGATTTGAATCGTTTGTAAGCGGAGAATTCCCAGCGTTTTTCCGCCCATCATTACGTTTTGAAATTCATTACGGAAAGTCGAAAACCGTTCGTCATATACACTGCACTGAGCACAGCCCTTGCCCCATAAGGCTTCGCTCTGGTTATACGATTTTAGAACCGAAATTTCCGCCGCGTTTGTCGGCAACAAATATAAACCAGCGAATCACTAGCATTTTCTGCGACCCACTACATGTAGTGGGTCGCTATGACTTCGTAACTAATAGTAGTAGGTCCGCTGCCTGGACGTATTAATGCCCATCAATCGAAGGAGCACGCATTAGCGTTCATCTCACCGAACAATTTTCCCATTCGAAAAATTTCCTGGATCAACTCTTGGCCTGACCCGCGGTAAACAGGAAACAGAACGAACTGAATCAAGTCGCTGCGCCCCCATATAAGCAATGGGGAGGGATCTGCATGCGGGAAGTCTCGCAAAGAGCGAGGCGCCCGTCCGGGTCGAGTTGGCTCAAGAACGGGGCTACGACGATCTTGCCACCAAACTGGCCGGAGCAAACTTATGGCATGGCCGACGACCGATCGAATCGGAGAACCCGACGGCCTTTTCGTCGAAATACGGTGACCGCACGGCCCGAGTGACAATCAAACATCCTCACACGTCAAACCCGGTCATAGGCGTTCGGTCAGTCGGCCAATCCAAGGCGTGCCATGCGATAGCGCATCGAGCGGAATGTGATTCCAAGCAATCGAGCTGCGGCGGTACGGTTGCCAGCGGTTTCTGCCAATGCATCCATGATCGCCTGCCGCTCAACATGATCTAGATGATCCTGCAATGAACCGGTTGACGGCCCTGAACCGGGTTCGTTGCTTCGCGCAGGCACCAAGGCGAGATCTCCAGCACGAATCAAACGCCCTGCGGTAAGCGCCATTGCGCGTTCAAGTACATTCTCGAGCTCTCGGACATTCCCTGGATACGGGTAGTTGCATAACGCGTCTATAGCGTCGGGAGACAATTCAAAATTCTGATCACTTTCATGAGAAAGCCTTTCGAGCACGCGGCCGGCGAGAGCAGGGATATCCTCACGACACTCACGCAGTGCAGGCATCCTGAGTTCTATTACGTTGACGCGATAAAAGAGGTCCTGCCTGAAACGTCCTTGATCAACCAAGGCTTTTAGATCTTGATGGGTGGCACAGATCAAGCGGACGTCGATCGCTTCCTCTCTGGTTGCTCCGACCTTGCGCACACGCTTTTCCTGTATGGCCCGCAGTAATTTAACTTGCATGGCAAGAGGCAGATCAGCTACTTCATCCAGGAAAAGCGTTCCGCCATTGGCCGCCTGGAAAAAACCGTCACGGTCGTCATCAGCGCCCGTAAAAGCACCTTTGCGGTAACCGAAGAATTCGCTCTCGACCAGATTTTCAGGGATGGCACCACAATTGACCGGCACAAACTGACCACCTCGACGCCCACTTTGCGCGTGAATGCGTCGTGCCGCCAATTCCTTTCCGGTGCCAGACTCTCCGGTGATATAGACCGGCGCCTGACTCTTCGCAACACGCTCAATCAGCGCCCGTGCCTGGCAAATTGCCGGAGATGCACCAATCAAGTCCGTAGAGAAACTTCCCGACGAACCCGGGGTCACGCTCACCTCCAGTGCAGACTTGACCAGACCACGAAGTTGCTCCAGAGAGACTGGCTTCGAGATGTAATCAAACGCTCCGGCTTTCAATGCCGAAACTGCGTTTTCGGCGCTACCGTGCGCAGTGATGACAGCTACCGGCAAATCTCGGCCGAGCGTTGCGATGTGCTGAACCAGATCAAGCCCATCGCCATCCGGCAACCGCATATCCGTCAGGCACAATTGGTAGTTGCGCTCGGCCAACCGCGCCCTGGCCTCAGTGAGCGAACCAACGCAATCTGCAACCAGGCCCATCCGAGCAAGAGTCAGGTCGAGAAGCTCGCGAATATCCGCCTCATCATCAACAACAAGGACAACTTTGTCTTCACCACGACGCCTCGACTCCACGCGACTCATTCCGTCTCCTCAAAACTGATCCGAAAATGCGCACCAAGCGGCGAGGGGACCAACTCCAGATACGCACCGTTGGATTCACACAGCTCTCGTGCAATATACAAGCCCAGTCCGGTTCCGTTACGCTGCGTCGTCACGAATGGCTCAAATATCTGCCCCTGCAGTAGGGCGTCAATTCCAGGGCCGTCATCAATAATTGATACCTCAACTCGGCCGCTAGGGCCAGAAACCCCAACTTCCACAAGCACAGCGCCATCATTTTGACTCGCATGACGTAGCGCGTTCACCAGCAGGTTCCAGAGCACGCGATGAAGGTGCCCCCGGTCGAACCGCACATTAGTAGAGATTCCCGAAGCAACGATTCGCTTGAGACTGGCGGGATCATGAAGCGCAAACTCCTCACGGAATGCAGAAAAGAATAGATCCCAGTTCAAGATTTCCCGTTCTGCGCGGTCCCGCCGGCCCAACTCTAATACTTCCGCCACCAGTCGATTTAGTCTGGCTGAATTGTCTCCGACAATTTCGGCCAAGCGCAGGCGCAGGACGTCCGTCTCGTCTTCGCCCAGCAGCTCCGCAGCATGCGATATGGCGGCCAGCGGGTTTCGAATTTCATGCGCAATATTGGCCGTCAATCGACCCAGTGCGGCAAGCTTCAGCTGCTGAGCCTGCTGCTCCAGACGCTCCGTATCCTCCAGATAGAGCAAAGCATCGCCAGCGGCCTCTTGTGATGGAAGATAGCGTACGCGAAGTGACTTGCCACGCGCCATCCTCATTGTTTCGACCGTTTCGAGACGCTCGACCGACCAGACTGCGAATCGCAACGCCAACGCTGCCGATATATCGGACAAAAAGGCCCCGGAACAATGCGCCGCCAGCAAACGATCAGCGGGCGGGTTTGACTGCCTGACCTTTCCGTCAACATCCACCACTAGCACACCATCCGTCATGTCACGGATGATCCGTTCGCTAACACGTAACTGGCTATCGAGCTGCTCACCGCGCTGCCTCGCAAGTGCCTCGTTGGCAACGACCCGCCGTGCAAGAAGCTGAGCCGTTATCCCGGTTCCGAAGAATCCGATACAGGTAAATCCGCTGCGCACAAAATCAGCTGCGTCTGCATTCAATGCAAGCGCACGCCAACTCTGCTCCAGCAACATGGCGACCGACGCCAGCGCCGCGTAAAACAAGGTCATTCTGCCCTGTCCGACCAGCCCGGCACCGGCAACGACCACCATCAGCAAGATTCCAATGCCGCTCTTTTGCCCCCCACTGGCAAACATCATCAGCGTAATGAACAGGACATCGGCAAAAACTTGTACCGACAACTGAAGATTGAAATATTCCTGGCGTTGCCGTATCAAGCCAATAAACGCTATCGCGGAAAGCACATAAAGCAAAGCCGAGCGCTTAAACATGCTCGGATGTTCCGTCCCCAGATTTAGCGCGTCGCCATAAATAACAACGACCGAAAGAAACATGAGGCCGACACACAGCCGGTAAACAGAGAAGAACCGCAGTGAGCGCCAAAATGAGTCGGGAGTCGAAAGCGGGCTCTCAGCCGTCTGCCCTCTCATAAGCCAGTGTTCGCGCGGACGCGATGTGCATCGCAACAATACGTTTCAGGGGCGACTCCGACTGCGTCTGCGGCTGGAAAATTCACGCCACAGTAAGCACAACGTAATAATTTTTGCACCGGTGGACTTTTTTGCTCTCGTCCGGGTCGGCCAATGTGGCGGATCCACATCAACACCAACCCTGCAATCACAAAAAAAATCAATGCCCGCAGTAAGAACACGGTGGCAATCGCAGCCCATTCATGAGCATAAATTGGTCGGGGCGAGAGGATTCGAACCTCCGACTCCTGCGTCCCGAACGCAGTACTCTACCAGGCTGAGCTACGCCCCGACGGCGAATTGGTACCGGAAACAGCCTTAAACAAAAGCTCGTTCCGGTAAGCATTGAGGTGGCCAGAATCTCGGGAAAGAAGAGCATGCGCTAACTTCTAATGACTTCTGAACACCGCAAAGTCGGCGAATTCTAACAGCGTTTTCTTGAACGCTGAGTCCGGCAGGCACGCAAGCGCAAGCTTGGCTGCGGCAACCTCTTTTTCGCCCTGAGCACGAGCACTTTCGAGGGCACCACAGGCTCTAACCGCATCAAGAACCGCAGGAAAATCCTCGCGACTGCCTGATTCGATCGCGTCGCGAACAACCTTTGCCTGTTCGGCAGTTCCACTACGCATGGCATGAATGAGGGGAAGCGTTGTCTTCCCTTCCGCAAGATCGTCGCCCAAATGTTTTCCCGTTTCAACTTCCTGGCCCGAATAATCAAGTACGTCGTCAATCACCTGAAATGCGGTGCCTAAGTGTTTGCCGTAACACGCAAGGCCTTCTTCAAAATCGCTATCTGCTTCCGCAACGATTGCTCCCAACCGTCCGGCCGCTTCGAAGAGTTTTGCGGTTTTGTAATGGATAACGCGCAGATACTCTTCAACTGATATATCTGCATTGTGGCAATTCATCAACTGCAGCACCTCTCCTTCCGCAATCGTATTCGTCGCGTCGGCGAGCACTTCCATTACGCGCGGCCGGCCAACCGTCAGCATCATTTGAAACGCCCGCGAATACAAGAAATCGCCTACCAACACACTTGCGGCGTTGCCAAATAGAGCGTTAGCCGTGTCTCGCCCTCTTCGCAAAGAGGACTCATCGACCACATCATCGTGCAACAGTGTCGCGGTGTGGATAAACTCGACAACAGCCGCGAGCACATGATGCTTAGTACCGGAGCAATTGCACGCTCTTGCAGCCGTCAGCAGAAGCGCCGGACGCATTCGCTTACCGCCTGCACCAATGATGTACTCGGCTACCTGCCGCACCAGTACAACATCTGAATGAAGGCTTTGTCGAATCACGCTATCGACTGCAGTCATGTCGGAGTTGATCGCGGCGTACAAATTTGCAGAATCCACAGCACGTACCAATTACCAAGAAGATGGAATGTTAGGTGGCGTCGCACGTCGCGTCAAATCAAGCCCGATCCAAGCGACCCGGGAATTCGGCTCGGTGCAGGCTTTTCCCCTATACTGATCAGACGCCAAATCGCCTAATCCATAGGGATCACAGTCACGCGCGATGACTCTAACCATTCAAATGCCATGATCTCATCAGACGCCCCTACTCCGCCCCAAACGTGGTCCGGTCGTTTTTCCGAGCCGGTTTCGGACCTCGTCAAACGCTATACCTCCTCTGTTTTTTTTGATTTCCGGATGTGGTCTCAGGACATTCGAGGTTCCCGCGCCCACGCGCGCATGCTTTGCCAGCAAAAGATCATTTGCGCGGATGATCTGGCCGAAATCGAACGCGGATTAACGCAAATTGCTGCAGAAATTGAATCCGGACGGTTTGAATGGAAACTGGACGCCGAAGACGTTCATTTGAACATCGAACGACGTCTGACAGCATTGATTGGCGACGCGGGCAAGCGGTTGCACACGGGGCGCTCGCGCAATGATCAGGTCGCCACCGACATTCGCCTTTGGCTACGCGACACCATAGATGAAATTGACATTCTCCTGCTGACGCTGCAAGAAGCCTTTTTGCGCCTTGCAGAGTTGCATAGCGCCACTCCGATGCCCGGCTTCACCCACCTGCAAGTCGCCCAACCAGTAACTTTTGGGCATCATCTACTCGCTTACTTCGAAATGCTGCAGCGGGACCGGGCTCGATTCGCAGATTGTCGTCGCAGGGTAAACCAGTTGCCGCTGGGCGCAGCTGCCCTGGCGGGCACAACATTTCCCATTGACCGACAGTTTGTTGCGCGCGAGCTTGGGTTTGAGGGAATCTGTCAGAACTCGCTGGACGCCGTCTCTGATCGCGACTTTGCCATTGAATTCAGCGCGGCAGCCGCACTGGTCATGACTCATATTTCGCGCCTTTCGGAAGAACTGGTCTTCTGGATGAATCCTCGGGTGGGATTCATCGACCTTCCGGACCGATTCTGTACGGGTTCATCCATCATGCCGCAAAAAAAAAATCCGGATGTTCCTGAATTGGCGCGAGGCAAGACAGGACGGGTCTTTGGTCATTTAATTGGCCTGCTGACACTGATGAAAGGGCAAGTCTTGGCTTACAACAAAGACAATCAGGAAGACAAGGAACCCTTGTTTGATACTGCCGATACCTTGCGCGACACCTTACGCATTTTCGGCGACATGGTGCCTGGCATTCGGGTCAACGCCTCCAATATGTCAGCGGCCCTGAAACAGGGGTACCCAACGGCGACCGACTTGGCAGATTATCTGGTGAAAAAGGGGCTTCCCTTCCGCGACGCCCATGAAACCGTGGCAAGAGTCACGCGTGCTTGCGAAGAAAAGCGGTGCGATCTTGCCGACTTGCCGCTGACAGAACTTCGCGCCTACTCCACACTTATTGATCAGGATGTTTTTCAAGTCCTGACAATTGAAGGTTCGCTGGCAGCGCGAAACCATGTTGGAGGAACCGCGCCAGAGCAGGTTGCCGCCGCCATTGTCCGGGCACGTGCCACATTGGAAATCAGCCATGGCGCTTCCTGAGTACATCGGCAAGTACGAGGTTCGCGGCAAACTCGGCGAGGGCGCGACATCTACTGTCTACCTTGCTTACGATCCATTTGCAGCACGCGAGGTCGCGGTCAAGGTTATCACCCCCGAGATCCTCAAGGATAAAGAGCGGGGCCGCCAGTATCGACAAATGCTGGTGACGGAAGCTTCTCTGGCCGGCAAACTTGCTCACCCGCATATCGTGCAAATTTTTGACGCGGTAGTGTCAGATGAGCAAAGTTACATCGTGATGGAATATGTAACAGGCGGAACACTGGAACCCTACTGCAAGCCCGATACGCTGCTTCCCGTCGATCGCTTTGTGGAAATTATTTTCAAGTGCACGCGAGCGCTCGATTACGCGCAAAGGCTCGGCATTACCCATCGCGACATAAAACCAGCCAATATTCTGTTGGCGACGGCCAATGATGCTCTAAAACCAAGTGGCGGCGATATCAAGATATCGGACTTCGGTGCCGCCATGATGTCTGGCAGCGACCAGACTCTGACTCAAGTGGCCGGAGTGGGCTCTCCCGCTTACATGTCGCCACAGCAGGTCAAGGAGCAGCCGCTGAATCATCAAACGGACATCTACTCACTGGGCGTGGTGATGTACCAACTTCTGACGGGCCGACTGCCGTTTCATGCCACAAGCAACTATGGCATGGTTTACCAAATCTGCAACGGAGAGGCGCCGCCACCCTCGACGTTTCGCGTCGATGTTCCGGCCAGCCTGGATGCCATCGTCGCTCGGGCAATGCAAAAAAGCCTGGAAGCCCGTTATCAGTCGTGGGAAGATTTTTCGCATGATCTGGCGCAATCTTTTCGCAGCAAACAGCTTGCCTCACAGCAACAGGCGTTCCCGGACAGTGAAAAATTCGAGACCCTCCGCGCACTACCATTTTTCAATGACTTTAGCGACGTTGACATCTGGGAGGTCGTACGTTTTTCGCGCTGGGATATCGTCGCGCCTGGCACGGTAATAATGAAGGATGGGGAGGATGGCGATTTCTTCGCTTTCTTGCTTGCCGGAGAGCTGCGCGTCACCAAGCGCGGCCGTTTGTTGGGAGAGCTTGAACCGGGAGAGTGTTTTGGTGAAATGGCCGTCGCGCGACGCGATCACCCTCGCGGCGCCGATGTGGTAACGCGCACTGCATCCACGGTGGTGACGATCTCAAGGCAGACACTGCAACACGCGTCCGACGGCTGTCGCATGCACTTCTACAAATCTTTTCTCGACGTCGTTGCCGGACGCCTTGACTCGGCCAACGCCCGATTGGCCGGGATTTGATTTCCCGGACGCAATAAAAGTCAGCCTAGCCCAGCACGGGTTCAAGCTGCTTCTGCAACTCTCCGTTTTGATACATCTCGGTCATGATGTCACTACCGCCGACAAATTCACCCGCAATATAAAGTTGCGGCACGGTTGGCCAATTCGAATACTCCTTGATGCCTTGGCGTACTTCGGGATCCGCAAGCACATCGACCGCGGCAAATTTCTTGACACCGCAGGCGTTCAAAATCTGTACTGCACGCGACGAGAACCCGCACTGTGGAAACTGCGGCGAACCCTTCATGTAAAGAACCACAGCGTTTTCCGTAACCGTCTGATGAATTTTGTCTTTGATTTCCATGTCCCGCCTCAAAATCTTTAAGTGAATAGCAACCGAAATAGTAGTTGAGTGATTTAGTCGGGATAGTCTATTCCCTGGGCGGACCCTTCGTCAAGTCATAGCATTGTCCAATGGCGAATGAGTCTGAACGAGGGGCGTGATTCCAACGGGGTT
>CAZAGR010000011.1:0-20428 GCA_964484585.1 uncultured Propionivibrio sp.
CGGCTTTGGGTTCATCGGATTCGCGAATGCAACGTATGACTTCCTCGATACGCAGAAATACGGTCATGCGCCCTTCGAGAATGTGAATCCGGCGCTCAACTTCGCTTAGGCGATGACGTGTTCGGCGCTCCACCGTTGCAAAACGAAAGACGATCCATTCGTGCAGTATCTGCAGCAGGCCCTTCTGTTGCGGTCGGCCGGCTCCATTGGCGTCGAGGCGGCCTACCATCGTCAAATTGCATGAAACTCCGGCTTCCAGACTGGTGTGGGCCAGCAGTACCGCCATGAATTCTTCCTGGCTGATACGCGAGCTTTTGGGTTCCAGCATGATGCGCACAGCCTGCTGATCGCTCGACTCATCGCGTACCGTGTCGAGCACTCCGAGCACCAAGGCTTTCAGATTTTTTTGTTCCTGGCTGACATCTTTCTTGCCGGCGCGTGGTTGCGGGTTAGTCAGCGCTTCAATCTCGGAAAGCACCTGCGCCACCGATACGCCATGTGGCAATTCATGAATTACCACACGCCATTGTCCCCGGGCCAGCTCTTCGATCTTCCAGCGGGCGCGCATGCGCAGGCTGCCTCGGCCGTTGGCATACATCTCGCGAATGTCGCGCGCTGCGGTAATCAGTTGCCCACCGCCGGGGAAATCAGGGGCCGGCAACACTTGCAAGACTTCATCAAGAACCGCTTCCGGCTTTTTGATCAGAAGACGCAAGGCTTCGCTGACTTCCCGCAAGTTGTGAGGTGGAATCTCGGTGGCCATGCCGACCGCAATGCCCGAGGCGCCATTCAGGAGCACAAACGGCAGGCGTGCCGGCAGCAACTGCGGCTCGGTCATCGAGCCATCGTAGTTGGGCAGAAAGTTGACGGTTCCGCGGTCGATTTCTCCGAGCAACAGTTCAGCGATCGGTGTCAGCCGACATTCCGTATAGCGCATCGCTGCGGCACCGTCGCCATCGCGGGAACCGAAGTTGCCTTGACCGTCGACCAGCGGATAGCGCAGCGTGAAATCCTGCGCTACGCGAACCATCGCGTCATAAATGCTGGTGTCGCCATGCGGGTGATATTTGCCAATCACATCGCCTACTACCCGCGCGCTCTTGACGTGCTTTGACGTAGCCGACAAACGCATCTCGTTCATTGCGAAAAGAATGCGGCGCTGCACCGGTTTCATGCCGTCTTCCACTTGCGGCAGCGCCCGGGAACGCACAACGCTCATGGCATAGGCGAGATAGGCGCGTTCAGCGTAAGCGGCGAGTGGGAGTGAATTTCCATCACCCATGCCGTCTTCAAAACTCGGCGCTGGCGGAACGGCGGGTGGAGGTAGTTCCGGGGGTAGTTCCGGAGGAGGAGCGATGCTGGCGTCAGCCACGTCATCGAACAGATCGGGGGTATCGTTGTTCATTGTCGTTACAGGTCGGCCTCGACGAGGTGACCTTTGAGTTCCATCCAGGCGCGGCGGCCGGAAGCTTCGCCTTTGCCCATCAGGAGATTGAAAAGTGTCAGCGTTTGAGCCGAGTAGGTGAGGCTATCGGTCACCGGCAGGACTCGCCGAGTGGCCAGCGCCATCGCTGTCTCGCGCAACTGGTCGGGATTCATTTCGCCCAGTCCCTTGAAGCGGCCGATTTCGATGGCATCGTCGCGAATTCCCTCCTTGATCAGTCGGTCCTTGATGGCGATCAACTCGCCTTCATCAAGTGCATACAGTCGGCGTGCCGGTCGTTTTTTGCCCGATGCGGGAACGTCGATCCGATACAGCGGCGGTTGGGCGATATAGATGTGGCCGCGGGCGATCAGTGCCGGGAAGTGGCGGTAGAAAAGCGTCAGCAGCAAGGTCTGAATGTGGGCGCCATCGACATCGGCATCCGACATGATGATCAGCTTGCCATAACGCAAACCTGACAGATCGACCTGCTCAGCCTGCGCCGCGGTATGTGGATCGACGCCGAGTGCGACGGCGATATCATGGATTTCTGCATTAGCAAACAAACGGCCGGGTTCCACCTCCCAGGAGTTCAGCACTTTCCCGCGCAGCGGCAGAATGGCTTGGGTTTCCTTGTTGCGTGCCATTTTGGCGGAGCCACCGGCGGAATCGCCTTCGACGAGAAATAACTCGTTGTCGGCCAGATCGGTGGACTCGCAATCTGAAAGTTTTCCAGGCAGTACGGCGACTCCTGACTGCTTGCGCTTCTCAACTTTTTGCGCGTTCTTTTGTCGCGTCAGCGCCTGCTTGATCGATAGTTCCGCGATCGCTTTTCCGGCATCGACATGTTGATTCAGCCAGATGTCGAGCGGGTCGCGGATCATGCTGGAGACCAGTTTGACGGCTTCACGCGAGTTGAGCTTTTCCTTAACCTGCCCTTGGAACTGCGGATCCAGAATTCGCGCCGACAGCACAAAGGCCATGCGGCCACAAACATCATCTTGCTGCAGCTTCACACCGCGCGGGAGCAGGGCGCGATGTTCAATAAAGGATTTCACCGCTTCGAATACGCCGGCACGCAGTCCTGACTCATGGGTGCCGCCGGCCACAGTGGGAATCAGGTTGACATAGGACTCGGAATTGGCACCTTCGGCATACCAGCCTAAGGCCCATGCCGCGCCTTCACCGGGCGCAAAGTCGGCATGATCGGCATCGGCATACTTTTCGGACGAATACAAAGGCGCGACCGGATCGCTGGATGCCGTTTCGTTCAGATAACCGGCCAGGCCTTCAGGATAACTCCAGGTTTTGGTTTGAATGCTGCCGTCGGCTTGATCGATATCAAGTTTTACTTGCACACCTGGCAAAAGGACGGCCTTTGAGCGCAGCAGGCGTTCAAGCTCATGGAGTGGAACTTTTGGGACGTCGAAATACTTTGGATCGGGCCAGACACGGACGCGGGTTCCACTTTGGCGACCACAAGTACCCAGCTCCATCAGGGCACTGACTTTCTCGCCGCCGCCAGAGAATTCAACACCCCAGATTTTTCCTTCACGCCGGACTTCAACCGCGACTCGTGTTGACAGAGCGTTAGTGACGGCAACGCCGACGCCATGTAGTCCGCCCGAAAAAGCGTAGGCGGAATTGCCCGAACGTTTGTCGAATTTGCCGCCGGCGTGCAGGCGGGTGAAGGCGAGCACAACGACAGGTACTTTCTCGTCGGGATGTTCGCCAACAGGGATGCCGCGACCATCGTCGGTTACCGTAATGGAACCGTCGAGATGCAACTGTACTTCGATTCGCTTGGCATGGCCAGCCAGCGCTTCATCGGCCGCATTGTCGATCACTTCCTGAATGATATGGGCGGGCGAATCGGTACGGGTGTACATCCCCGGGCGCTCTCGTACGGGTTCCAGACCTTTGAGGACACGGAACGAGGATTCGTTATAGGTGGAGGAACTTGTTGCCATGGTATCGAGATAATTAGAATTGGGCGTCGGCGAGACAGTCGTTGAGGCCCGTGCGCCAGTCCGGCAAGCGCAGATTGAAGTCGCTGTAAAAGCGGCTACAGTCAAGTCGAGAATTAGATGGGCGTGGTGCAGGAAGAGGAAACTCGGCGCTGGCGATACGGTGGACGTGCGGGGATTTTGGTAGCAGGCCCAATCGTAGCGCCTCGGCAAAAATCGCTTCGGCGTAGCCATGCCAACTTGTTTCACCACTCGCAGTGAGGTGATAAAGACCTTGAGCATCAGGATGTGTAGCGATCAGCAGCGCCGTCGCGTCAGCAAGATGTCGTGTCCATGTGGGTGCGCCAATCTGGTCGCCGATGACGCGAAGTTCGTCACGCTCCTTGGCCAGACGCAACATGGTTTTCATGAAATTTACACCATGCAGACCAAACACCCAACTCGTGCGCAAAATCAGCGAGCGAGCATTCGCAGCAAGAATCGCCAGCTCGCCGGCGCGTTTGGTTTGGCCATAAACGGAAAGCGGATTGGGTGCATCGCTTTCGTCATAAGGCGCCGCCTTGGTGCCGTCGAAAACGTAGTCGGTGGAGTAATGGATGAGTCGAGCATTGATCTTTGCCGCTTCCTCGGCAAGAACGCCGGGGGCAATCGCGTTAATTGCCTGTGCGCCGTGTTGCTCAGTTTCCGCTTTGTCCACAGCGGTCCATGCGCCGGCATTCACGATGACCGATGGCTTTAGCGCACGAATAGTTGTCCGCAGCACATCAGGCATAGCGAGATCCAGGGTGGATCGATCACAGGCGAGGATCTCGCCGAGCGGCGCAAGCGAACGTCGTAGTTCGCGACCCAGCTGTCCGGCGCTCCCTGTCAGCAAAATCCTCATGGCACAGTTTGGCGCATCGCGTTATGCATAGGTCTCGGCATCGGCGAGCTTTTTGCCGGCAATATCCTTGGCGGCCAGTAATGGCAAACCCGTCAGTGGCCACGCTATGCCCAGTTGCGGGTCATTCCATAGCAGGGTCCGCTCGTGCGCTGGCGCATAGTAGTCCGTGGTTTTGTAGAGGAATTCGGCCGACGGCGATGTCACGCAGAACCCATGGGCAAATCCGGGAGGAATCCAGGCCATGCGCTTGTTGTCCGCGGACAGGGTGAATCCAACCGATTGCCCAAAGGTGGGCGAAGAACGGCGCATGTCGACGGCCACGTCGAAGACTTCGCCGGAAACTACACGAACCAGCTTTCCCTGTGGTTGCACAATCTGATAGTGCAGGCCGCGAAGCACGCCCTGCTGTGATTTTGAATGGTTGTCCTGTGCGAAATCGGCATGAATGCCGAGATCGGTCAGAGTTTGCTTATTCCAGCTTTCATAGAAAAACCCGCGTTCATCGCCGAAGACTTTCGGCTCGATAACCAATACCTCGGGAATTGCAGTCGATATGAGCTTCATCCCCACACCTCATTTTTCAACAAGCTCTTCAAATACAGGCCGTAACCACTCTTGCCCAATGGAACCGCCAGTTGTTCGAGTTGCGCATCGTCGATCCATTTGAAACGCCAGGCGATTTCTTCCGGGCATGCGACCTTTAACCCCTGGCGTTTCTCGATCACCTCAATGAACTGTCCTGCTTCAAGGAGGGACTCATGCGTACCAGTATCAAGCCACGCCATGCCGCGCCCCATAATTTCCACCTGCAGTTGGCCACGTTCCAGATAAATTCGATTGACGTCGGTAATTTCCAGCTCGCCTCGTGGCGACGGTTTCATGTGGGTGGCAATATCGCAGACTTGGGTGTCGTAGAAATAAAGGCCAGTGACGGCGTATCTGGACTTCGGCGCAGATGGCTTTTCCTCGATGCTGATGGCACGTCCAGCGTTATCGAACTCAACGACGCCGTAACGCTCGGGATCACTGACCGCATAGGCAAACACCGTGGCGCCAGCGCCGATTTTTGTTGCACGTTGTAATTGCTCCGAGAAGTCGTGGCCATAAAACAAATTGTCGCCAAGCACCAGCGCGCTGGGGTTATTGCCGACAAAGTCTCGGCCAATAATAAAGGCTTGCGCCAGGCCGTCAGGGCTGGGCTGCACGGCGTAGGTAATATTGATTCCCCACTGCGAACCGTCGCCGAGCAACTGCGCGAAACGAGGAGTGTCCAGCGGAGTCGAAATCAGCAAAATATCCCGAATTCCTGCCAGCATCAGCGTGGTGAGCGGGTAGTAGATCATCGGCTTGTCGTATACGGGCAGCAGCTGCTTGGATACAGCCAACGTGACCGGGTGCAGGCGTGTGCCGGAGCCACCCGCCAGAATGATTCCTTTGCGGTTCATTTTCGCTCCCCGTAGTTTTGATCCATCCATTGACGGTATTCGCCGGAAACTACGTGCGCCACCCATTGCGGGTTGTCCAGGTACCAACGGACGGTTTTTTCGAGTCCGGTTTCAAAAGTCTCCAGCGGCGCCCAGCCAAGCTCGCGTTGAATTTTTGCGGCGTCAATGGCATAACGTTTGTCATGCCCGGGACGATCTGCTACGTAGATTTTCTGTGTGGCATAAGAATGACCGTCGTCGCGCGGCTTGAGTTGATCGAGCAGGCTGCAAAGCGTATCCACCACTTCAAGATTGGTTTTTTCGTTATGTCCGCCAATATTCCATGTTTCGCCCACCGGGCTGCGTTCAAAAACCAGGCGTAACGCTCGCGCATGGTCATCAACGTAAAGCCAGTCGCGCACATTGTCTCCTTTGCCGTAGATCGGCAGGGGCTTGCCGGACACCGCGTTATGAATCATTAACGGGATGAGTTTCTCCGGGAAGTGGCAGGGTCCGTAGTTGTTTGAGCAATTGGTCATCACCGTGGGCAATCCGTACGTGTGGTGCCAGGCACGAACTAGATGATCCGAGGCGGCTTTTGAGGCGGAATAGGGCGAGTTGGGCTGGTAGGCCGTGCTTTCGGTGAATAGTCCGTGGTCGTCCAATGAGCCGAAAACCTCGTCGGTAGATACGTGATGGAAGCGGAAACTCACTTTGGCGTCGCCCGAGAGCGATAGACAGTAGGCGCGGGTCGACTCGAGCAGGGTAAAGGTGCCGGTGATATTGGTCTGGATAAAATCGCCGGGACCATGAATGGAGCGATCAACATGGGATTCTGCCGCAAGATGGATCACGCCGGCCGGACGATATTTCATGAACAAGGCGTCGAGCCCCGAACGGTCACAAATGTCAGTCTTTTCAAATGAATAGCGCGGATTGTCGGCAACGGCGGCCAGCGATTCGAGATTCCCCGCATAGGTGAGTTTGTCGATATTGACAACGTGCCAGTCGCTTTCAGCAATCAGCAGACGGATCAGGGCTGAACCAATGAAACCTGCGCCTCCGGTTACGAACAATAATTGGGACATGGGGGATTAATCCAGGAAATTTTTGGAATGCTGTCAGTTTGGTTTCGGGGGAGGATTCTAAGTCATGGGCTTGCACCCGAGGCGCAGAGCAGTATTTTCTCGATGCTATACTCCTTTCAAACCTCTAAACCTGAACTTGGTGATGAAACGCCGCGGGGTTAAGAGAGCTTTATCAGCGACTTCTTGGAACGGAAAAGGTCTCCGGTTGGCATTAACGTGATTGATTTTGCTTGGTTTCCCCGAGTAAGGGGTTCCTTCCACGACGGGTTGCCACTTTTCGTGGCGAACCGTCTTGCCATGTTCTTTATCCTGCTTGCAATCGGGTGGATGGCGGTCAGTCTGTTTTGGCGAATTTCCATTCCGTTTACTTTTGCGCCGCTGCTTGCTACCGAAACCAACTCTTTACGCGTTGCTGAAACGCTGAAAGATGTCAAATGGTTTGGTACCGCTGGAGATTCAACTGCCGGCCAGAACCTCGTGTCACCGAAGTTGATCTTGAAGGGCTTGATTGGTGCGCGCGGCCCCCGCGCGGCCGGCATGGCGATTTTTTTGCTTGATGGCAATGTCCAGAAGGTCGTGAAGGAAGGTGATGAGATTTTCCCCGGCTATGTTCTGGATAAGGTCAAGGCCGATGGTGTTCAAATCGAGCGGAACGGTACTCGAGAGTTCTTGCCTTTGCCGAAACGCTCGGGTTAGTCAACGGGTCAGCCAGCGGGTCAGCCAACTGTTATTCCTAATTTCCAATTCGGTGTTTTCCACATGATGCAAATTCTTTGGGCACAGTGCGGCAGCTTGCTTGTGGGCGTTGTTCTCTTAATCAGCGTCATGTTGCCGGTTGCGGCCCAGACGCCACAGGAATCACGACCGACGCTTGAATCCGGAAAAATTGTGTTGAATTTTGTCAATGCAAACATAGAAACGGTGATCGAAGCCGTATCCAAGATCACGGGCAAGACCTTTGTCCTTGACCCTCGTGTCAAGGGTACGGTCAATGTGATCTCCGGTAAGCCTGTGGATCCGGAAATGGCCTATGTTTTCTTGCTGGCAGCCTTACGTATGCAGGGGTTTGCGGCCGTCGGCGTAAATGGTGTCGTCAAGGTGATGCCCGAAGCCGATGCCAAGACCCACGCTGGTCGCGCATCACTGCGTGGTAAAGGGCAGGGCATGGCACCCGGTGCTGATATGGTTACGCGCGTGTTCCAGCTGAAGAATGAGTCTGCAACCCAAATTGTGGCAGTACTCAGGCCGCTGATTGCACCTAGCAACAGCATCATGGCGAACGCCGGGAATAATTCGGTCGTTATCACCGACTATGCCGACAATATTGATCGACTGGCGCAAATTGTTGCCGGGCTGGATGAGTCTTCAGGAGAAGATCCGCAAGTCATTCCGTTGCGTAATGCCTCTGCCATCGACGTCGCCGCCACAGTTACCCGCCTTTTTGGTGAAAGCAGCAATGAGACGTCTCAGCGGGTCAGCATAGCCAGCGATGCGCGCAGCAACAGCATCATTGTCAAGACTGACAATCCTGCAAAATTGTCACGAATAAGGTCGTTGGTAAAAACGCTCGACCAACCGGGCAGCGCTGCCGGGAACATTCACGTGGTTTACCTGCGCAACGCAGAGGCCGCCCGCGTCGCGCAGACTTTGCGCGCAGTAATGGGTGGCGATAGCGGTGCTCAGGGGGTCAATACCTCTTTGTCCGGGTCGTTTTCAGGGCAGACGCAGGGAGGCATGACGCCTGTAGGCAATTCTCCGTCGGCCAATTCGCCGACCGGATCGTTTCCGTCGAACAATGCTGCGTCCGGAAATTTGACCGGTGGCCCGGTGCAGGCGGATACAACCAACAACGCGTTGATCATTACGGCGCCTGATGCGGTATTCAATAATTTACGCAGTGTTATCGAAATGCTGGACAAGAGGAGAGCTCAGGTATTTGTCGAGGCTTTAATCGTTGAGATCTCGGCCGAGCGTGCTTCAGAGTCGGGAATACAGTGGCAAAGCCTTGCCGGCACGCATGTGTTCACAGGCACCAACTTTAATTCCGGCGGAAAGAACATTGTTGGCCTGGTTGAAAATTTGGCCAAGGCGACAACGACTGGAAGTGTGGGGTTGGCGCCGGGATTGAATCTTGGTTTGATCGGCAGTATTGGCACCAATGGTATTCCAACCTTGAACATGCTGGCCAGGCTGTTGGAAACCGATGTAAAGGCCAATATTCTTTCGACACCGACCCTGCTGACGCTGGACAACGAGGAAGCAAAAATTATCATTGGTCGGAATGTTCCTTTCGTCACGGGTCAATATGCGCAAACCGGAAATGCCGCTACCGCTTCCCCATTTCAGACCTACGAGCGCAAGGATGTCGGATTGACGCTGAAAATTCGGCCGCAAATTTCGGAGGGTGGTCTGGTCCGAATGCAGATTTTTCAAGAAGCGTCCAGCGTTCAGGAGTCGACGCTTTCGAATCCTGCTGGCCCGAGCACGAACAAGCGGTCTATCGAGACCTCAGTGATTGTCGATGATGGGGGCTTGATCGTTATCGGCGGTTTGATCGAGGATAGTTACGGTTCCGGGCAAGACAAGGTTCCGGTCGCTGGCGATATTCCGCTGTTGGGTGCTCTGTTTCGCTACGATACCCGCAAGCGCACCAAGACGAACTTGATGGTGTTTCTGCGGCCTAAGATCATTCGTGATGAAAATGCATACCGCAGCATCACGGCGGATCGTTACGATTACGTAATTGGGGAGCAGCGTCGAATCGAAAATCAGTCGGGTTTGATGTTTGGCGAAGCAGCTCCTCCCGAGTTGCCGCGCACTTCCCCGCTTGAAGGAATCGCGGCTCCACGATGAACAGGGAAATCAAGCTTCCCTATCTTTTCGCCAAAAACACCGGATTATTGCTGACTGCCGCGACGGGTGCGATAGGTGCGGACGCTGGCGAACAGTCCGTTCTGGTTCGTGCCGGTTGCGCCCCGGCTGCACTAGCTGAATTGAGGCGAAAGCTCAATTGCCGTTTGGTTCCAACGGTCGTGACCGTTGCGGAATTTGATCGTCAATTGGGTGAGGCGTTTGGCGCCGCCGAGCAGAGTGCGGCGGAAGTTGCCGATGACCTGAATCAGGAATTTGACCTTTCACGGCTGGCTGACGAGCTGCCGCAAATTGAAGACTTGCTCGCTAGTTCTGATGATGCTCCAGTGATTCGGATGATCAACGCCTTGCTGTCTCAGGCTGTTCGCGATGGCGCTTCAGATGTGCACGTTGAGCCATTTGAGGGTTACTCTGCCGTGCGTTTCCGCATTGACGGCGCGCTACGTGATGTCTTGCGGCCGCCGCGCGGATTGCATACCGCATTGGTGTCGCGCATCAAGATCATGGCCCAACTCGATATTTCTGAAAAACGTTTGCCGCAGGATGGTCGGGTGACTGTCCGCCTGGCGAGGCGTTCCATGGATATACGGGTTTCGACGGTACCCACAGGACATGGCGAGCGTGTTGTCATGCGTTTGCTGGACAAAGACCCAAGCCGGCTAGTTCTGGATGGTCTGGGTATGGCGCCCGATACGCTTATCCGGTTTGATGAACTGATACGAAGGCCCCATGGGATCGTACTGGTCACCGGGCCTACCGGGTCAGGCAAGACGACAACGCTGTACTCGGCGATGTCTCGCTTTGACGCGACCTCAATCAACATCATGACGGTGGAAGATCCGGTTGAGTACGATTTGCCCAATATAGGACAGACTCAGGTCAATCCGCGCATTGAGCTGACCTTCGCCAAAGCATTGCGTTCGATTCTGCGACAGGATCCCGACGTGATCATGATTGGTGAAATTCGCGACTTCGAGACTGCGCAAATTGCTGTTCAGGCCAGTTTGACCGGACATTTGGTGCTTGCCACCTTGCACACCAATGATTCAGCATCGGCGGTTACGCGATTGATTGACATGGGCATCGAGCCCTTTTTGCTTGCATCGAGTTTGGGTGGCGTATTGGCGCAACGTCTGGTGCGCCGGCTTTGCCCGCATTGCAAGGTGACTCATCCAGCCGATGCAAATGAACTTGTCTTGCTTGGGGACTATCGTGAGAGCGACGTTTTGTTCCGACCGAAGGGCTGTGCTGAATGCGCCAATACCGGGTATTTGGGACGCATCGGAATTTACGAGCTGTTGGAAATTGATGACGAGATTCTGCGAATGATTCACAGTCGTCGCACGGATGTCGATCTGCGTGACTATGCCGTCGCCAATCTGCCTTCATACCGTCCCCTGCGGGTCGACGGTATGCGCTGGGTGGCGCGTGGTGAAACTTCGTTGGAAGAGGTTTTGCGGGTTACCCGGGATTAACTTGACTCCAACATGACTGCTTACCGTTACGAGGCGCTTGATGCGAGCGGGGGTGCTGCCGGCGGTGTCATCGAGGCTGACAATGCGCGGCTTGCCCGATCGAAACTGCGCGATCAAGGTTTGTTCCCGACGGTTGTCGCCGCTGTCTCTGCGATGCATTCAGATGCCCGACAAGCCATGGCAGTGCGCGCTGACCTTGCGGCCTTGGTGATGGTCACACGGGAGTGGGCAACCTTGCTGGAAGCGGGTTTGACGATAGAGCAATCGCTGAACGCCTTGATTGAGCAGGGGGCGGATGCCAATCTAAGTTCGGTCTTTGCCGGCGTTCGTGCAGAAGCCTTGGCAGGCCACAGTCTGGGAACCGCGTTGGGGCGCTTTACGACAGTGTTTCCAGAGGTGTATCGGGCTGTGATCGAGGCGGGTGAAAAATCCGGTCGTTTGTCGCAGCTTTTGGATCACCTTGCAGGGTATCTTGAGTCAACTCTAGCTGCGCGACGGAAGTTGTTGCAGGCGGCCCTTTATCCATTGATTCTGGTGGCAGTCTCACTTGCTGTTATTGTTGGATTGATGACATTCGTTGTACCTCAAATCGTGTCGGTGTTTAGCCAGTCGCATCAAGCCCTGCCGTGGCTCACGCGCGCCTTGATTTTCACGAGTGATGTGGTGCGTTTGGCAGGGATTCCGGCAGTGCTACTCATCGTTGCCGTTGTGGTGGCAGTTCGCCGACTGTTGCGTGATCCTGCATTAAAGCAGCGCTGGCATGCCAAGTTGCTGAAGGTTGCTGTGTTTGGCAACTTCATAAGGGTTCGCGAGAGCGTGCGCTTTGCGGGTACCCTGAGCATCCTTGTACGCAGCGGAGTTCCCCTATTGAACGCATTGCAGGGAAGTCGCGATGTGGTTGGAAATTTGCACATGCGCCAACTAATAAATGAAGTCGTCGATTCGGTGAAACAAGGCAAGCCATTGAATCGCGCGATGGCTGAAAGCCGCATATTTTCTCCTCTTCTGGTGCATTTGGTTGCCGCGGGCGAGGCCAGCGGTGCTCTCGATCAAATGCTGGCACGTGCGGCGAGTCAGCAACAAGCCGAGTTGGATCAGAAGACAGGGTTGTTGCTGACCGTGTTGGAACCGGCATTGATTCTGTTCATGGGTCTGCTGGTGATGGGAATTGTTCTGGCCATCCTCTTGCCAATTGTTGAAGTTAACTTACTTTTGAAATGAACGACTACGTTATGCACGCTATTCCACGCCAGTACAGACGGCTTTACTCTCGCGGCTTTACCTTGATCGAAGTCATGGTCGTTATTGTGATTCTTGGCATCATGGCCGCAATGCTCGTGCCGAAAGTCATGAGCCGCCCTGATGAGGCACGACTGATCGCGGTGCGTCAGGATATAGCCACCGTTGTGCAGGCATTGAAGTTGTATCGCCTTGACACCAAGCGATTCCCGAGTTCTGAGCAGGGATTGCAGGTGCTGGTGGGGCGATATCTGGACAAATTACCCGTCGATCCATGGGGCCACTCTTACCAGTATCTTAATCCCGGAACCCGCGGTGAAATTGACGTTTGGAGTTGGGGTGGTGATGGTGCTGCTGGCGGCGAAGGATTCGACGCGGATATTGGCAATTGGGATCTCTGAGCGATTGTCTTTTCCGGCCCGACCCAGGCCATGCCAAAACTTATCGGGTTCGCGCCACTAGAGGGTTCACTTTAGTCGAGATGCTGGTTGTTCTGGCAATTCTGGGAATCGTTTCTCTTACCGTCGGGATAAGCGTCAATCGAACTACCGGTGGCGCCAGCCGGCAGGAGGCACAACGCCTCGGTACGACGCTGGAATTGCTCTGGCTGGAGGCGCGGGTGAGCGGCCGGCGTTTTCTGTGGCGCGGCGAGCCGAATTCCTACCGGTGGTGGGAAAAAAATCCTCGATCGGATAGTCAGGACCGGTTTCCCTTGGGCGGCGTCGGACAGAGGGATTTGGATTCTGCGGGCCTGCATATCGTCGGGGTCTCAGTTGAATCTCGAGTCCTGCCGGCGAGCGAATCAATTGAATTTGGACCCTTGACACCCATGTTTCAGATCGACATGGCTGCATCAGGTCATCGCTATGTTTTGCGCTCAATGCCGACAGGAAAGATCGTCATCACTGAGCCGGACGTGATCTCTGCGCAATGAGTAGCAAAGGCTTTACCCTGTTAGAAATACTCGTGGCCGTGGCGGTTCTCTCCATTGCCTTGATGGCTGCAATTCGCGCTGCGGCGGGTGTTACGCAACATGTAAGTGCCGTCAATTCGCGAATGCTGGCGAGTTGGGTTGCGCAAGACCGGCTGGAGGAGCACCGTGCGCGACGTACATGGCTGCCAGTTGGCGAAACGAACGGTTTAGCAGAGCAGGGTGGCGTGAGGTTTGCCTGGCGCGAGAGGGTACAGGCAACTCCCAATGTGTTCTTTCGTCGAGTCGAAGTCTCTGTCATGGCGGAAGGCGATGAATTGCCGCTGGCTTCTTTGGCCGGTTTCATAGTCTCCGGAGGCATCTGAGGTGGCGTATCACGCGAGATATAAGGCGGCATCTCGATCAGCATTTCGCTCAGGTTTGACCTTGGTCGAGTTGTTGATTGCGGTTGCCTTGCTGGCGATTGTTACGCCGCTCGCGTATCGCGGGCTCAATAGTGTCACGCGCACAAGCGAGCATATGCAGGGCGAGATCGAGCGTTGGCAGAATCTAGATCTAAGTTTTGAACGAATTCGCAGTGACGTATCCCAAGCGCTTAGTCGTCCGATTCGATCGCAAACGGGATCGGACGTACCGGCATGGCTGGGCTCGCCCACCCGTATCGAATTCACCCGCGCTTCCGGCCGCGGCCATCCGCCGGTCCGCGTTGCTTACAGTTTAATGGAGGACAAACTCAAACTTTTGGTGTGGTCCGTGGTGGATCGCCCCGTGGGTGTTAGCGGCTCCGAAGAGGAGTACGTGTTGGTGAACAACGTCGCCACCTTGGGCTTTAGCCACCTCGATTCCGGCGGGATCTGGCAACCAAGCTGGGTTGACGCTGTGCGGCTTCCCGTTGCGCTACGTGTCGAAATAACGAACCGTGACGGCGTCACGTTTCACCGAGTATTTGCAATTTTATGAGAAACAAATGCGGCGGTGCTGCTTTGGTGGTGGCTTTGCTGATAGTCGCACTGAGCACCGCATTTTCTACGCATATGCTATGGCGCGGGAATCAGTGGTTCGGGCAGCAAGAGTCACTTCGCGATCAAGCGCAAGCCCGCGAAATCGCATATGCCGGCCTGAAGTGGGCGGGTGCCGTCCTGACCGAAGACAAACGCACGAACGCGTACGATTATGATCGCGAGCCTTGGGCGACCATTGTTCCGGTCTCGGAGGCTGAAGGTGGCTTTGTCTCCGGCCAACTTGTCGATGAACAGGCAAAGTGGAATATTAATAACCTGTCAGCAACTGGCGCGGTTGCAAGGCAGGAATGGGATATTTTTCGCCGGTTGCTGGTCAGCGCCGAGTTACCCGTCACGCTGGTGGCAGCGGTTGTCGATTGGATAGATGCAGACAACGAACTGCGCGAGGGCGGCGCCGAGGATGCGCATTATTTGAATTTGAAACCGGCCTATCTACCTAGAAATGGCCTCTTTGCCAACCTCGACGAGTTGGTATTTGTCCGCGGTTTCGATGCTGCTGCCGTTGAGCGTTTGCGACCTCTGGTGACGGTGCTGCCCCGCTATACTCCGATCAATATCAACGACGCGAGCATTCCTGTGTTGTCTGCGGTACTTTTCGACTTTTCTGATGACGAGGTTCAACGCATCGCGATTGAGCGAAAGAGAGTGCCTTTTCAGAACATTCAGGATTTCTTTCGCCGTGTCCCCAAGCGCGATAATTTGACGGATCAGATTAGCCCGAACCTGGCGACACAACTCGACGTGAAGACCGACTACTTTTCAGCGCGAATTTCGTCGACCTATGGCCGCAGCGTGGTCGAGTTGCATGCGATGCTTGATCGCCGGAATGCCCGTCCGGAAATTGTTTCAATTGAATTCGAGTAAGGAATCGGTGACCTGATGCGCACTGCACGCGAGGGCAATGAGTTGATTTTGCGGCTAAGAATTGGCGCCCGTTGGCCAAACGACGATCGCTCATGCGAATGGTCTTTGCTGGATCGTTCTGGACGAATTCAACAGTCTGGCCAGTCCGAACCGGTGCACTGGCCGGTTGCCGGAAATTGCGAGGTGATTCTGACCGGTGCGCAGTGTGCAACGCACACCATTGCTCTGCCATCGGGCACCGGCTCAAGAAAGCTTCCGCGTCAGGCAATGGAATTTGCCCTCGAAGAGCAGGTTCTCGGTGACATGGCCGACGAACACTGGGTGATTGTTTCAAAGGATGAGAAATCCCAACTTAATGTGCTGTTGATCGAGCGCAAGAGATTGCGACTGATATTGGATGCACTTGATCAGCTGGATCGGCCGCCGCAACGGGTCATTTGGGAACCTCACCTGTTGCCAGTGAGCGATGACGCCTGGACTGTTCTTTTTGATCCTGCTGAATGCTCGGGGTATCTGGATACAGGACGCGGTTTGGCCTGGTTCTTTGACGGTACGCTTGATCAATTTCCGGCATTGATCGCGTTGGCCGTTGCGGCGGCAGGCACAGCGGGAAGTGATCCGCAGAAGCTGCTGGTTTGCGCGTCAGGCGACGTCATGCTTGATTTAACGAACTGGAACACCGGTGCCGGCATGCCCTGCGTCTCGATCAAAGGTATCGATTGGCGAAATGCGCCCGCCGGGCGGGCTGTCGATTTACTGGCAGGGGAATTCGCCTCGCGATCGTCATTTGCTGGAGCAGCAGCGGCGTTTCGGCCCGCGCTGCTTCTGGCACTTGCCGGGTTAGCTTTTTTTCTTTTTACCGGGCTCGTCGAGTGGGGGGCGCTTGCATTCCGGCAACGTGATACCCGTCAGCAGATGGTCACGCTGTTTCAGAGCACGTTCCCTGATCAAAGGACGCTCATTGACCCTTATCGTCAGATGCGAACGCAGTTGGATAGGCTGCGTCGTGCCCATGGTCTGGTGGCGACCAGTGATTTTCCCGCATTATTGGTTGAAACCAGGGCGGTCCTCGGAAGTGATGAGAAACTCGCTCGCATGAAGTACGACAACGGTCGTCTGGAAGTCGAACTGGCTCCTGGTAATCGAGTCAACAAAGCCTTACTCATCGCGGCTTTTGAACGACGCGGCCTAACCGTTGGCATCGCCGATGGACAGGCAACGCATGCTGACGGTTCTATCAAAGTTCTGAGGATTGCTTACTAATTATGTTGCTTGTTGAACTCAGGGAGAAATGGGCCAGCCTTGCCGTGCGCGAACGGCAGGCGTTAAAGCTGCTTCTTGGATTCGTGACGCTAGCGGTTGGCATTCAGCTGGGGTGGACTTCCCATGTCGAATCGCGTCGTCTGGAGAAAAGTTTGCCGCAATTGCAGCAGCGACTATTTGAAATGCGTCAGTGGGCGGGCGAAGCACAGACCTTGTCTGGCCAAGCTTCGGGAAAGGAATGGGGCGCGTCCGAGGTCTTGTCTCGACTTAACGGCAAACTCAAATCCGGTGAAATTTTGATCACCTCAGCTCAAACCGTAATTGATGGTGATGGCCGTGTGCGGGTTGCCGGTTCGGCCAAGTTTGCTGTCTGCTTGGAACTGATTGCGATGCTGCAGAGTGATTTTCGTTATTTCCCCGTGAGCGCCAGTGTCAGCCCTGAGTCATCTGGCGTGGTGAGATTCGACGTCGTGTTCAGCACCACGAAATTTTGATCTACGCATGCTGACGCATACGCTGCGCATTGTCATTGCATTGGCAATGCTTGCTCTGCTGGCGGTGATTACCGCGCCGGTGGGTCTCATGGCGTCGCTGGTCCGATCCTTGGGCGTTCCGGAGCTTGTTCTAGTCACTACGGACGGGACGTTTTGGTCAGGTCGGGGGAGGTTGTATGTTGGCCGCCCCCCGTCCGTCGGCTGGGAGAGTATTCCCGTGTCCTGGTCGCTTGCGCCGGGGCGTCTATTGGCGGGCAAGGCCGCACTTACCGTCGAGGTCAATGACCGGTCGATGCAGGTGGAGTTAGGTCTTTCAGGTTGGAACCTGACGACCGACAGTATTACTCTGCCGCTGCGGATGTTGCGCCCATTTCTTCCTGGACCCGTCGCCAGCTATGGTTGGTCTGGAGAACTGGATCTGTCCGCCAAACAGCTTGGCGCCAAGTGGAACGTGGCTGCTTTGGGCGGCATGGCAACAGTTCGTTTGGGGCAACTTGAAATTCGTGAGCTTTCGGGCGGTAGTCTCGGCAGTTTCGTGGCCAACTTCTCGGGTGGCGATAGCGGAGGAAAATTCACGATTGATGGGGATGAAGGGCGCCTCGCCTTGGCGGTAAGCGGGGATTGGCAGGACGGACGAATAGTCTGCACGGGTCATATGTCTGTCCGGGGATCGGATTCAGCTGAGTTGGAAAAGCTTCTCGCAGTGCTGTTCCCAGTGTCAGCAACGGGTGATCGTGTAATTGATTGCGCGGCGTTTCGGGGTGGCTTTGCTGCTTTGCGAAGCCCTGCGCGGTGATCGAGCGCCGACAAATAGTTCGCAACTGAATTACACAAGTAAGTCATATGTAAGCTCAACGCCATTTAATTCGTCGGATTCGTGTTGTCCCCAGCAATTAATCAGTGAGGAAATTGACCATGACGACCAGTATCGAATCCGTAGTGACTGAAACTCGAGTATTTCCGCCGTCCAGCGCAGTGATGCAGAAGGCGACGATCTCCGGCATGGCGGCCTATGAGGCCTTGTGCAAGGAAGCGGATCAGGATTATTCCGGGTACTGGGCCCGACTGGCCAAAGAGCATGTGACATGGAAGCAACCGTTTTCTCAATCGCTTGACGAGTCCAATGCGCCTTTCTACCAATGGTTTGCGGATGGCACGTTGAATGTTTCCTATAACTGCCTTGATCGCAATGTCGAGGCAGGATTGGGTGACAAGGTCGCGATCATTTTTGAGGCGGACGGTGGCGACGTCACGAAAGTTACTTACAAGGAATTGTTGGTTCGGGTAGCCAGGTTCGCCAATGCGCTTAAAGCGCAGGGCATCAAGAAGGGCGATCGCGTTTTGATCTATATGCCGATGTCCGTCGAGGGTGTCGTTGCGATGCAGGCCTGCGCACGAATCGGCGCGATTCACTCGGTCGTGTTTGGTGGTTTCTCGGCCAAGTCCCTGCAGGAGCGGATACAGGACGCCGGTGCTGTGGCCGTGATTACCTCGGATGAGCAGTGCCGTGGTGGCAAGAATATTCCGCTCAAGCCCGCGGTCGACGAGGGTATTGCGATGGGCGGATGCGAGTCGATAAAAAGCGTTATTGTGTTCAAGCGCACTGGCGGACCCTGCGCGATGGTCGCGGGACGTGATTTATGGTGGCACGAAGTGACCGCCAATCAATCCGACGTGTGCGAACCCGAATGGGTGGGTGCCGAGCATCCCTTGTTCTTGTTGTACACCTCGGGATCTACTGGTAAGCCCAAGGGCGTTCAGCATAGCTCCGGCGGCTATCTGTTACACGCCATCCTGACGATGAAATGGACCTTCGACATCAAGCCGGATGATGTGTTCTGGTGCACCGCCGATATCGGCTGGGTTACCGGTCACACCTATATTACCTACGGTCCGCTGGCGTGTGGTGCCACTGAGATTGTTTTTGAAGGCGTGCCAACCTATCCTGATGCCGGCCGTTTCTGGAAGACAATACAGAAACATAAGGTCAGCATTTTTTATACTGCGCCGACGGCAATTCGCTCGCTAATCAAGGCCGGCGAGAACGCACCGGAGACGCATCCGCGCAATCACGACCTGACCAGTTTGCGACTGTTGGGCTCGGTTGGCGAACCCATCAACCCCGAGGCATGGATGTGGTACTACAACAATGTCGGCGGAACGCGATGCCCAATCGTCGATACCTTCTGGCAAACGGAAACCGGCGGCCACATGATCACTCCGCTGCCAGGCGTTACGCCGCTGGTTCCGGGGTCATGCACCTTGCCGTTTCCTGGGATTCAGGCGGCTATTGTCGATGAAACCGGTAACGATGTGGAATGGGGCAAGGGTGGTTTTCTGGTCGTCAAGAAGCCTTGGCCATCGATGATACGAACGATTTATGGCGATCCCGATCGCTTTATCAAGTCGTATTTTCCGGCGGATTTTTCTGGCAAGTTATATCTCGCCGGAGATGGTGCGATGCGAGACGCAAAAACCGGCTACTTCACTATCATGGGTCGCATTGACGATGTTCTAAACGTTTCAGGTCATCGCATGGGGACCATGGAAATTGAATCGGCCTTGGTGGCTAATCCGCTGGTGGCTGAGGCTGCCGTGGTAGGGCGTCCCGATGACCTCACCGGCGAGGCGATTTGCGCCTTCGTTGTACTGAAGCAGGCGCGTCCGACTGACGAAGAGGCAAAGAAGATCGCCAACGAGCTGCGCATTTGGGTTGCCAAGGAAATCGGACCGATTGCCAAGCCGAAAGATATCCGTTTTGGTGAGAATCTTCCGAAAACACGCTCCGGCAAGATCATGCGTCGCCTGCTTCGTTCATTGGCAAAGAATGAGGACATTACGCAGGACATCTCGACCCTGGAGAATCCTGGAATTCTGGACCAGCTAAAGCAGAATGCATGAGGCCGGCTTTTTGAAAAGTCGGCGCTGATGAAACAACTGCGCTACAAGGCGGTCGAGCAAAGGACGCTCTCCGCGCCGTAGCGGATGGCGTAACGTCGCTGCGATAAACTGAGGCCAATCAAGCAGCCTCCATTCAAGTTTGGATGGAGGCTGTTTTTCTATCAGGGCTTATTTGTCAGAGGTTCATATGCTGGGTCGCATTTTTGCAGGCAGTTTGCTTGTCGTGGTGGCGTTGGCACTAGTTGTGGGTGTCAAGACATTGAGCACAAGTTCGCGGCAGCTTGAGGTGGCACCGCTGGCAGTTTTGGCGGTTAATCAAGATGCAGTTGCCGAGCATCTGGCCGGCGCTGTTCGGTTGCGGACGGTTTTTGGTTTTCTTCAGGCCGATCAGGGTGCGCAGGAGTTTCAAAAACTGCACCGGCATCTGGAAGCAAGTTATCCAAAACTCCACTTAGTCCTCAAACGTGAAGTCATCAACGGCCAGGCTTTGCTTTACACCTGGCAAGGAAGTAGACCTGAGGCCAAACCGATTCTGCTGCTGGCACACCAGGACGTCGTGCCGATTGCGCCTGGCACGGAAACC
>CAZAGR010000012.1:0-20168 GCA_964484585.1 uncultured Propionivibrio sp.
GTGTGGCCACCGAAACCCAGGGTCACGTCCAACCCCGTTTCACCCGGCTTTGGATCAAGTATGGTGAGTATTTCGCTGACGCAAATCGGGCGGTGCATGCCCGCAGGTGTCTGTCCGCGCGCGATCACTTTTTCGATTTCGGCGGACAGCGGTTCCGGATTCAGTTCCTTGTATTTGTCGTCGAAGCTGCGTGGATGCGTGCCTTTATAGCGCTTGCGGCGAACATGTGGGGGTGGGTTGGTGATCGTCATGCTCAAAATCTGTGCAATAAATTTTCTGAATTGTGTAGTCCGAGTGTCACGATTTTCTTCGTGGTTTGACTTTCTTTTCCGTTGCCGTTGCACCACCCACGAGACACTTGCTCAGATAGCGCCCGGTATAGCTGCTTTTGATCTTGGCAACGTTTTCCGGGGTGCCGGCCGCCAGAATGCGCCCGCCGCCGTCGCCGCCTTCTGGGCCCAGATCGACGATCCAGTCTGCGGTTTTTATTACATCGAGGTTATGTTCAATGACGACGATGGTGTTGCCGTGATCGCGCAGACGATGCAGGACTGAAAGCAACATCTCAATATCCTGAAAATGCAGACCCGTTGTTGGTTCATCGAGGATGTACAAAGTGCGGCCGGTATCGCGCTTTGAGAGTTCCAACGCCAGTTTTACGCGCTGAGCTTCGCCACCGGAGAGTGTCGTCGCGCTTTGCCCGAGTTGAATATACGACAGGCCCACATCCATCAAGGTCTGCAATTTGCGTGCGATCACGGGCACCGGAGCAAAGAACTCGTGGGCCTGCTCAACCGTCATCTGCAGCACTTCATGGATGGTCTTGCCTTTGTAACGCACTTCGAGCGTCTCGCGGTTGTAGCGCTTGCCGTGGCAGACATCGCAGGGAACGAAAATGTCCGGCAGAAAGTGCATTTCCACTTTGATCATGCCGTCGCCCTGGCAGGCTTCGCAGCGACCGCCCTTGACGTTAAAGCTGAATCGGCCGGGGCCGTAGCCGCGTTCGCGTGCCTGCGGTACGCCGGCGTAGAGTTCGCGGATGGGGGTGAGCAGGCCGGTGTAGGTTGCCGGGTTGGAGCGTGGTGTGCGACCGATCGGCGCCTGGTTGACGTTGATGACTTTGTCGAACAATTCAAGACCGAGAAGCTCCTTGTGCGCCGCGGGTTCCTCCGACGAGCCATACAGATGGCGCGCCGCTCCGGCGTACAGCGTGTCATTGATCAGCGTCGATTTGCCGGAACCGGAGACGCCGGTGATGCAGGTGAACAGACCGACCGGAATCATCAACTCGACATGCTTCAAGTTATTGCCGCTGGCATCGAGAATTTTCAGCTCGCGCTCCGGATCAGGCGAGGTGCGTTTGGCCGGAATGGCAATCGTGCGTCGGCCGGACAGATAGGCGCCTGTCATTGATGCGCTGCTCGAGGCGACTTGCGCCGGAGTGCCTTCGGCAACCACGCGGCCACCATGCTCGCCGGCGCCCGGGCCCATGTCCACGACGTAGTCAGCCGCTTCGATGGCTTCCTGATCGTGCTCGACGACAATCACGGTATTGCCCAAGTCGCGCAGGTGGGTTAACGTTTCCAGCAGGCGCGCATTGTCGCGTTGATGCAGGCCGATACTTGGCTCATCAAGCACGTACATCACGCCTGTGAGGCCGGAGCCGATTTGCGAGGCAAGACGGATGCGCTGTGCTTCACCGCCCGAGAGCGTTTCCGCCGAACGGTCTAGGGCCAGATAATCGAGCCCGACGTTAATAAGAAAGGAAAGCCGCGCAGTGATTTCCTTGACGATCTTCTCTGCTACTTGTGCGCGCTGTCCCGTAAGTGTCAGCAGGTTGAAAAAGTCACGGCAGTTGATCAGGGATAGTCGGCTCAATGCCGAAATGGTCTGGCCACCGACAAAGACATGGCGTGCCTCGCGACGCAGGCGCAGACCGGCGCATTCAGGGCAGGGCTGATTGTTGAAGTTCTTTGCCAGCTCCTCACGCACTGCGGTCGAATCGGTTTCGCGGTAGCGGCGTTCCAGGCTGGGAATAATGCCTTCGAACACGTGCGAGCGATCAAAGCGCGTGCCTTTTTCGCTCAGATAGCGAAATTTTATGGCGACGCTGCCTGAGCCGTAGAGCACAACCTCGCGCGTCTCCGGCTTCATCTTGTCGAAGGGCTGGTTGACGTCGAACTTGTAATGATCGGCGAGCGACTCGATCATCTGAAAATAAAACTGATTGCGCTTGTCCCAGCCCTTGATGGCGCCCGCGGCCAGAGACAGGTGTGGAAATGCCACCACCCGCGCCGGATCGATAAACTGGATTTGGCCGAGGCCGTCGCACTTTGGGCAGGCACCCATCGGGTTGTTGAAAGAGAAGAGACGCGGTTCCAGTTCCTGCAATGCGTAGCTGCATACCGGGCAGGCGAATCTGGATGAAAACAAATGCTCGGTTCCGCCATCCATCTCGACCGCCAGAGCGCGACCTTCGGCGTGAGTCAGCGCGGTCTCGAAACTCTCCGCCAGTCGCTGGCGCATGTCTTGGCGGACCTTCAGGCGATCGACCACTACATCAATGGTGTGCTTGTGCGTCTTGGCCAGCTTGGGTAAGGAGTCAATGTCATGCACGGTTCCATCCACGCGCAGGCGCACGAAACCCTGTGCGCGCAGTTCTGCAAAGAGATCCAGTTGCTCGCCCTTGCGGTTGGCCACCACCGGGGCGAGGATCATCAACTTGGTGTCTTCGGGCAGCGCCAGCACATGATCGACCATCTGCGAAACGCTATTCGCTTCCAGTGGCAGATTGTGGTCGGGACAGTGCGGCGTTCCGGCGCGCGCAAACAGCAGACGCAGGTAGTCGTGAATTTCGGTGACCGTGCCGACCGTGGAGCGCGGGTTGTGACTGGTCGCTTTTTGTTCGATGGAGATCGCCGGCGAGAGACCTTCGATCAGATCGACGTCGGGCTTTTCCATCAGTTGCAAGAACTGCCGGGCGTAGGCCGAAAGCGATTCGACGTAACGCCGCTGACCTTCGGCGTAGAGTGTGTCAAAGGCCAGCGAGCTTTTGCCGGATCCGGACAGGCCGGTGATCACGGTCAGCCGGTTGCGTGGCAGATCCAGATTGATGTTTTTGAGGTTGTGCGTGCGTGCGCCGCGTATCTTGATGAATTCCATGGTGCCGGGTGGAGTGCCGATCAACGAACCGGGCAATATACCCCCGCTGAAATCCTATTGCCACACGCACAATTCCAAACGCGTGCACCATAAAGTGACGCGACCGCCGTATCATTGCTGCCAAATTGACAGATTTAGATCTATGCGCCCCGCCTCATTCACCGTCCGTGCTTCCCGTTGGGCAATGATCCTTGGCTTGCTGACAAGCAATGCTACCGCAGCGGCACTTCCGCCACTTGTCGCGCCCAGTCCGCCGGCTGAGGACCTTTCCAAAATGCTGATATCGACTAACCGGCCGACCAGCAAGAGAGTGACGTTTGAGGCCATCGACAACAGCATGGACGTCATTGACCGTATTCTTTCTTCCTCGTCGCGACGTCACGGAGACCTCGACGTTTTGTCGGTCGGTATCAGAAATGAAAAGCTGTTCATCCCGGCGAATCGCAAGCTTGTCAGCCGCAAAGGAAAAGTATTGGCGATTGGCTCGCCGACGTCCAAGCTTTTTCAGTTCCGCGATGTGTCGGCGCCGACCGGGTTCAGACGTGATGGTACGGGTGACATCTTTTCCTACGCTGGATCAATGGGGAATTCGGGCTATCACAAGGTCGATTCTTTCTACGGTGCTGATGCCAAGGGCTCGTTTCTGGTGAATCCGCTGAACGGGACCTCCCTGTTTGTTCGTTCGACGACAGATCTCGTCACCCTGTCCCCACATCACAGGTTTCTCACGGTGATGAACAATGGGCTCAATTCACCCTTCAGTATTCTCGTGGCTGCCTTGGATCAGAAGGGGCTCACCATCGATTTGCAATGCCAAACTCACATCGATGGCGGAGTGCGGCAACGAATAATCCCATTTTTCAAAGGTTGGCAAGGGGCGGCTGGCGACGGTTTTGACGTCGTGCTGCTGGCTCAGCGCTTGGATGATGACCCGGCGCCGCGCTTTGAAGCATTGCCGATGCGATTCAGCTTCAAGGATGGGGAATGGCATGTTCTGGTGCCGGATCCCCAGCGCTTTGCACGGGCCACCAAGGTGGTTTGCTGGCAATAGAGCGTGCCCGGCTTAGAATGCGGCGATGCGACTGTCGCCGAGTTTTCCCGTACTGATATTTTGAAGTTCAAATTTCCGTCCATCTCGCGGCGTCGAAGTCGTGCGCTGATGCGCCATTTTTCTGCACGGGCGATCTTTTGGGGCGGAGCCGTCGTTGTCGGCCTGGTGGCGGTGTTGTTCGCCGAACTCACCGAATGGGCGCAGGATCAATTTCAACATGGCTTGGAGCAGAATCCGTGGCTCCCCTTCGTCACTGCACCTGTGGTCGGATTGATTGCCGCCTGGCTTACGCGTCAATACTTCCCGGGCAGCGGCGGCAGCGGAATTCCGCAGGTTATTGCCGAAATGGAACGGCGTCCCGATGATCAATGGCCGCCGCTGGTGTCTTTGCGCTTGGCGGTCGGAAAAGTGTTGCTCGGTGTTGCTGCCATCGGGGCCGGGTTTTCGTTTGGACGCGAAGGGCCTACAGTTCAGGTCGGTGCCTCGATCATGGAGGCACTCTCGCGCTTCCTGCCGCGGGCGGCCAATATCAAGCGCAACTATTTACTCGTGGTCGGTGGCGGCGCCGGAATTGCCGCGGCATTCAATACTCCATTGGCCGGAATAGTCTTTGCCATCGAAGAGTTGAACCGCGAAGTCGAATCACGCATCAGCGGTCTGATCATCACAGCCATCATGGTGGCCGGTTTCGTCGCCCGGGCGCTGATTGGCAACCGCAGTTATTTCGGTGAGCTGTTGGTGACCACCTCATTGTCGGTCGCCATTCAGATGGTTTTGCTTTGTGGAATTGCAACGGGACTGCTGGGTGGCGTCTTCGCGCGGGCCCTGATACTCTCGGCTACGAACTGGAATACCTCGCTGGGACGATGGCGCGAAGCCCATCCCTATCTGTTTGCCGCCGCCTGCGGGATGCTCATCGCGGCCTTGGGCTGGGCCTGTGGAGGCATTACCTTCGGCACGGGCTACAAAGAAACCCTGATTCTGCTTTCCGATGATGGCAGCGAGTTCCCTTGGTACTTTGGGCCGGCAAAACTTCTTGCGACCTTTATCTCTTACATGAGCGGTTTGCCGGGGGGGATATTTGCCCCGTCGCTCGCCATCGGCGCCGGAATAGGCCACGACCTCGATCTTTTACTGAACGAATATGCGCCAACCGGCATGATCCTGGTTTTCTGCATGACAGGCTTTCTCGCTGCTGCGACCCAGGCGCCGCTGACCGCCATCATTATTGTGATGGAAATGGTGGATGGCTACAGCATGATTCTGGGCTTGATGGCCACCGCGCTGCTCGCCTCGGCAGTATCGAAGTGGATCAGCGGCCCGCTTTATTCCACCCTTGCCGCCAACATGTTGAAGCAACGTCGCCGGCCTGCGCCGCCGCCGGATGCGACGAGCCTGAGCCGAGTTGGTTCGGTCCCCGGTTGAGCGCTAACTATTGACGATGATCAAGAAGTGTGTGCCCGTTTCTGTTTTAATGCGTCCCGTACGACTTGACCGTCATTCCTCAATTGACGGGTTGAGCCATCCAAATCTTGAGATTTAGTCACCCTAAGCCGGAATGAACGCGGCCCGGAGTTGACGCCTTCTCTCGGTTGTCTGGACCGATTTATCCCTCGAACCCAGAGCCACCATCACCGCCTATCCAGATATTGCCAATGAACCTCGATGTCTCTGAAGATCACGCGAACCCGCTGACGCTTCCTGCCCCCGATTCCATGACCACCGCCGAAAAGCGCACCGGAGCCGCGCTGGCGGCGGTGTTTGCGCTGCGCATGCTGGGGCTGTTTCTGATCCTGCCGGTTTTCTCGGGCTTCGCGAGCACCCTGCCTGGCGGTGATGATCTGGCCTTGGTGGGCGTCGCGCTTGGCGCTTATGGGCTGACTCAGGCACTATTTCAAATTCCCTTCGGCATGGCGTCTGACGCGTTTGGCCGCAAGCAGGTCATCGTCGTCGGCTTGTTGTTGTTCGCCCTTGGCTCGGCGATCGCGGCCTCAGCCGATTCTATGGCCTGGATCATTGTCGGCCGCGTGGTGCAGGGGGCCGGAGCGATTTCGGCGGCAGTGACGGCGCTGGCGGCCGATCTGACGCGTGAGCAGCATCGCACCAAAGTGATGGCCATGATCGGTTCGTCGATCGGCCTGGCGTTTGCAGTTTCTCTGGTGGCCGCGCCCATTCTTTATGCGGCGATCGGCATGGGCGGAATTTTCTGGATGACGGCGATTTTGGCCATCGGCGGCATCGGTTTGGTGCTGCACGCCGTCCCGCCAGCGCCGACTTTTTCTCCAGGCCCACGTGTGCCGTTGCGCGAGGTGTTGTCGGATGTGCGTCTGCTACGTTTAAATTTTGGCATTTTCACCTTGCACATGGTGCAGATGGCCATGTTCGTAGTGTTGCCCGGATTGTTGATCGAGCATGGTGGATTGGCGCTGGCACAGCACTGGAAAGTCTATCTGCCGGCCGTGTTGGTTTCCTTTGTAATAATGGTTCCGGCGATTGTGATCGGCGAGCGGCGCGGGCAGGTGGGTCGATTGTTTGTGGCAGCGATTGTTCTGCTTGTGCTGACCGAAATCTGTTTTGCCCTGAGCGACGGGAGCTTTCCATTGCTGGTGCTTGCGTTGCTGAGCTTCTTTGTCGCCTTCAACATCCTTGAGGCCAGTCTGCCGTCGATGATTTCGCGGATTGCGCCACCGCGCGCCAAAGGCGCTGCCTTAGGTGTTTACAACACGACGCAGGCTCTCGGCCTGTTTCTGGGCGGCGCGGTGGGCGGTCTGTTAGCCAGTCGTTATGGTTCGGCAGCAGTATTTTTTGCCGGTGCCGGGATGGCAGGTGTCTGGCTGGTACTGGCGGTGACCATGCCAGCCACGGCGGGAAAGCACGCTCTGGCGTCGACTCCTGCCAAGGATCACGCGACGCATGGCATACTGAAGAGTGAAACTTGAATAGAAACTTGAACGAAGCACAGGAGAGGCAACATGGCATCAGTTAATAAAGTAATTTTGGTGGGTAATCTCGGGGCTGACCCCGAAAGCCGTTTCATGACCAACGGCGATGCCGTGGTCAATATCAACATCGCCACGACTGACAGCTGGAAAGACAAGGCGACCGGCGAGAAGAAGGAAGCGACCGAATGGCATCGGGTGGTGTTCTATCGCAAACTGGCTGAAATCGCGGGGCAGTATCTGAAAAAGGGCTCGCAGGTCTACATCGAAGGCGCGTTGAAAACCCGCAAGTGGCAGGATAAGGAAGGGGTCGATCGCTACACCACCGAAATCATTGCCAATGAAATGAAAATGCTTGGCAGCAGGCAGGGCATGGGCGCACCGTCAGAGGAACGGCCTCGCGATAGCGGCGGGCGTGATCAAGGCGGTGGAGCCGCAGCTGGCAACCGTCCGGCCGCACCGGCGGCGAGCAATTTCAACGAGTTCGAGGACGACATTCCGTTCTGAGTCGAGCAAATGAATTGCCCGAAAACAGCCCTGTCCGCTCAGGGCTTTTTTGCGTCCGCTGCGGATCAATTGGCGATTCACCGTTCAATTTCCGACCTAAGCTGATCGTGCGCATCCTGCTCACCTCCGACCTTCATTACACCCTGCCACAGCTCGACTGGGTGGTGCGCGCCGCGCCGTCATATGATCTGGTGGTGCTGGCGGGCGATCACCTTGACATCAGTTCGCCGGTGGCGCTGGACGCTCAATCAGTAGTGATCTTGCGTTACCTTTCCTTGCTGCAAGCCGCCGGGCGGGTGGTCGTATGTTCGGGTAATCACGATTTGACCGGCCCCGATTCGCATGGCGAGCAGACGGCATTGTGGCTTGCCGAAGCGCGTGCGGCTGGCGTGCCGGCCGACGGTGACTCCTTGCTCATCGGTGAAACGCTGGTCACCATCTGTCCCTGGTGGGATGGCCCTTTGGGCCGCGCCGAACTGGAAACGCAACTGGCTGCCGCAGCGCTTCGCCGCCCCGCGCGTTGGGTGTGGGTGTATCACTGGCCGCCGTTGGGTTCGCCCACCTGCTGGACGGGTCGCCGTCATTATGGGGATGCAGACATTGGGGGTTGGATCACGCAATACCAGCCCGACATGGTCTTGACCGGTCATGTGCATGAGCCGCCGTTCAAGCCCGATGGTGCGTGGGCCGACCGTATAGGTGACACTTGGGTTTTCAATGCCGGTCGTCAGATTGGTCCGGTGCCGGCCCACATTGAAATTGATCTGGGTGCTGGCTCGGCCTCATGGCGATCAATGATGGGCACGGAGGATCTGAGTCTTGCCGCTGCGGCAAGCCCGCCGCGCACCGTGTTCTGATGTCAGTAGTCGGGGTCCGGGTCGCGCGCCGAGCCGGGGCGTGCCAGTGGTGCTTGGCGCTGGGCTAGCTGACTCAATACATCGGATACCATTGACAAGCCGGGTGCATCGCCGTACTGGTGCTTCAGGTCGGCCAGATACGTGGTCACGAAGTTAAGGCGCTCTGCCAAGCCCACTGCAACTAGCCGGCTGACGTCAGGGTCACCCGAGAGCAGCGCCCTGCCGTCGGCGGCGTAGCGAAGGATGCTCGGCGCAGTCGCTTCGACCGTCGCACCGCAGAGAGTACCCAGCAACACCGAAATTTCGCCGATCAGTGCTCCCGGCCGATTGATGGTATTGACCACGACCGTGCCCTTGCGCACGTGCAGCGCCCCGCTGACGAGAATCCAGATGCTGCCGCCCGCATCACCCTCGCGGACAACCGCGTCTCCGGGTGATAACCGGACCTCGGGAAGCTGCGCGGAAAGGGCGAGCATATCTTTCATGCGAGATATCGTACACGAATTGCGGCGGACGGGAAGTTTCCGGGTCGGCATGTTTGGAACGGTGCCAGCGCTCATTACAAATGCGCTTCCTGATAGTCGAGGATTTCCTCAAGATGATGCATGACTTCGTCGCCAATCTGATTTTCGCGCCACAAGCGGATGAGTTCGCGCCGTTCGATGCGGATGGCCTCCTGACGCAAACTGGTCAGGAGCGCAGAGCGCGGCGTAATTTCGACGCCCACCGGCGAGGCCAGCGCCACGCGATCGGCGATTTCGGCACGCAACGAATCGGCCCACTCGCTGGGAACCCCCTCTGCCCGGATGCGTTCATCAATTGCGGCCAGCACCGCGGCGCTGAGGGTGGCGCGGATACGCTGTTGTTCGTTGCGCAACTTCCATTTGGTACCCACCTTGAGCCGGCGGATCAGGGCGGGCAGGCTCAGGCCCTGTACGACCAGAGTGACGGCGATTACGCAAAAGGTCAGGAAGACGATCAACTCTCGTTGGGGAAACGGTGAGCCGTCCGGCAGTGTCACCGGAAGGGAAAGTGCCGCCGCAATCGAAACGATGCCGCGCATCCCACACCAACTGATGATGAACAACTCGCGCGCGTTGGGTGGCGGCTCGTCAGGATTGTTAAGTGTGTGTGAGCCTCCTGGCAAGGCCGCGGCCGTGTAGACCCACAAAAAGCGCACAGCAATCGCGACCAGGCTGATGATCGCACCGAGACCGAATAGTTCGCCCGGCGAATAGCGCGACAAGCGGTCAACGACTTCGGACATCTGCAGGCCGATGAGCATGAATGTCAGGCTGTTAAGCATGAATACGAGCAGTTGCCATGCCGGACGACCGAGGATGCGCATCTGGGCGGAGACGATCTCCGGCGCATATCGGCCGCGCACCAGACCCGCCGCGACTACGGCCAGTACGCCGGAAAGGTTCAGGAATTCGGCTGCAATATAGGTGGCGTAGGGGATCAGCAACGACGTCAGGATCTCGATAAACGGGTCGCCAAGACGCCGATGGATGGCGATGAAAAAGTGCGCCAAGGCGATGCCGAGCAGGATGCCGCCGACTGCAATGCCGGCGAACTGGACGCTGGCATCGACAAAGGAAAAGACGCCGGTGAGCATGGCGACGACGGCAAATTTGTAGATCACAAGGCCGGACGCATCATTGACCAGACTTTCGCCTTCAAGCACAGTAACAATGCGCCGCGGGATGTTCAGGCGCGAAAGGATAGCGGTCGCTGCGACTGCATCCGGCGGAGATACGATGGCTCCAAGCACGAACGCCGCCGCCCAGGGAACTTCGGGTACCAGTAGTTTGAACGCCGCGCCGACCGCCAGAGTGGTGGCGATAACCAAACCAATCGCCAACAAGCCAATCGGCCGGGCGTGTGATTTGAAGTCCGACCAGGATGTCAGCAGCGCTGCCTGATAGAGAATGGGCGGCAACACGATCACCAGAATTAGCTGTGGATCGAAGGGAAATTGCGGCAAACGAGGGATAAACCCGAGCACCGCACCGCCGGCGACCAGCGCGATGGGGTAGGGAAACTTCAGCTTGCGCGCAACCCAACCCAAGGCGACGGCGCAAAAGAGCAGCAGAACAGTGAGTTCGAGAAGGATCATGTCGGATTTTGGCGTTTCAAGCGCGTGGCTCTACGCCGGCGGCAAGGATCGTACAGCCGACCTTGCGACTGCAAGTATCCTTGACCGGTCGGCTCCGGTCAATAACCCTGTGCGTCAAGCGGCATCAAGCCGCATCGAGCGACGAATCTGACGGTGGTTCGTTAGCGGCCAGCCATCATGTCCAGCCACTGTCCGCGCATCGCGGGGGTCATCGTGTGGTCGGTCAGAAATTCCAGTTGATTGTCTACTGACCAGCGAATGCCCCAGATTGGGGCAATGGTGGTCGGCAACATGGCGTAACGTGCATCGCCGATGTAGCCGGGGCGGGATTCGACCAGCCAGCCATCGGAGAACGCGCGGAAGCGCTCGACATCGGCCGCGCGGGATGCGCCGAATGTACTGATTGTGCTGAATAGCGGCGCAGATTCGCCTGGGTAATGGCGAAGCGTCAGCCCCGCGCGCGTGGCATCGGCATGTATCTGGCCGCCGTCAATATAGAGCGAGCGCCAGAGCAGCAGATTGCCCAGCGTCGGCTTGACCGTCAGGCGACCCGGCCGGTGGCCGCGTTCGACGGCGACCGCCACGATTCGTTCCGTCACCCGCTGCTGCTGAACGTAGCCAAGCCCGAGGTAACTGAGTGCCAGTAGCAGGCCGAGGCGAACGGCGGCCACCTCGGGCCGGCGTACGGTGATCGCGAGCGAGACGAGCAGGATTAGCGTGAATAATGGATCGAAAACCGAGATTAGATTCCACGCAGTCTTACTGTCGGTGAACGGCAGCAGCAGGTGCGTGCCGTAGCTGGTGCACGCGTCAACCAGCCCCGACAGCGCATAGCCGGTGAAACTGTAAATATAGAGCTGACGAAAATCGAGCTTGCGCCGCAGAAACGGCCAGAGCAGGAGCGCAGCGATGAGGGCGCCAAGCGGAATGAAGGCCAGCGCGTGCGTGAAATGGCGGTGATAATCGAGCAACAGCAAGGGATCGCTGCCACTCTGAATGAGCGCGTCGGCATCGGCCAGGATACCGGCAAAGGCGCCGATGCCCGCAGAAAGTCGGCGCTGGCGGGACGGCGCCACGGCGGCAGACAGCGCCGCGCCGACCACCGCGTGGGTGACAATATCCATTCCAGCTTACGCGCCGCGCTTTTGCAGCCAGGTATCCACGGCCGGAATGCGTTGCTGCAGAACCTTGATGCGGTAGCTGATGCGGGCAATGACCGACTCCAGCTCGCGCCGTGCGTCCGGTGCCAGATGTTTCGCGGCGTAGGCGTTCAGCTTGTCGATGATTGTCGGGTTCATCGTCTGGGCGGCCAACTGCGGGAAATAACGACTGCGCGAGCTTGAATCGAGTTTGCTATTGACCTCGTCCATTCGCGCCAGCGCAAAATTGAATGCCAGATCCGGATGGCGACTGCTGACGCGCGAAATCATCTCTGCCGAGTTGGTCTCGCCGGGTTCTGTGGTCAAGGCCAGTTCCAGTGCCCGCTGTGCCAGCGTCTGATCTTCGGCGGCGCCCAGCAGGCCGAACAGCCGGTCGCGGACGAGGGCAGTCTTCTCGGCGTTGGCGGCGGCACGCAGGGCATCCCAATCCGCGGTTCCGGCATGGCGGGCCACCACGCCAAGAATTGTTGTGCGCAGTGCGGGCGGCACGGCCGCCGGATCGGTCGCCGGCAATGCATGGCGCCGCCGCGCCTCGACAATAACCATCGGATCGGCCAGTGCGCCCAGCGTGGCGATCAGTTCATTGCGCAAAATGGCCACGGTATCCAGCTCGCCGAGCTGTGCCACCCAACCTACGTGCGTCAGGACGGGCCGCAGACGCTGGATCGCAAAGCTCTGGAAGCGCTTTTGCCGCGCGGGGTCATCCCGATAGAAATTATTCAGTTCGGCAAACACGTCGGCGATGTTTCCCCAAACCTGCGGGTCGGCATTTGTTTGCGCATTCAGCGTGAGGTCCAGATAATCCGGCATGGCTTGCAGGCCGCCACGGCCCAGTGCCCAGGTGTCGGCCATTAGGCCCAACTGATCGATCGGTGCGAGCGAGCCGAACACGCTGACCAATGCCTGAAAATGTTTCGCCGAGTACAGTGTGCGGAAGTAACCGGTTTGTCCCGCATTGACGACGACGGGCGCGCATCCGGCGATATCGAGACTGGCTTTGCCATTACGCACGAGCACGCGGACAGGGCGTGGCGCGCCTGCATTGGCGGCGATCACCGGGACTTTCCAGCGAAGAGGTTTCTTGTCCGGCCGATCGGCACTGAATTCGCCCTGTGCGAGCTTGATCAGCGTGCGACCGTTGGCGCAAATCGGCTCGCCCACGGTGATCAAGGGGATGCCGGGCTGCAGCGTGAATTCGTGAGCGATGGCGCTTACCGGCTGTTTCGCAGCGGCTTCAATTTCTCGCCACAGATCGTCGGTACGGGTGTTGCCGTAGGCATACTTTTTCATGTAGCGGCGGACACCTTCGCGCCAAGCCGTTTCGCCCACGTAGCCTTCGAGCATGGTGATCACCGCCTGGCCTTTTTCGTAAGTGATCGAATCAAACGCCTGGCTGGCCTGCTCGACCGTCTCGATATGCTGAACCACCGGATGCGTTGTCGCCAAGGCGTCGCGGCTCATGGCTTGCTCGCGGGTGTCGACCCGCGCCAGAGCGGTGCTCCATTCCGGATGCAATCGTTCGGTGGTGCGTGCTTCCATCCACGAAGCAAAGCCTTCATTGAGCCAGAGATCGTCCCACCAGTGCATGGTGACCAGATTGCCGAACCACTGGTGAGCGATTTCGTGTGCAGCGATTTGAAAAACTCGCTGCTTGTCACGCGCTGTTGCGATCGACGGATCGAGCAGCAGAATGCCCTCGAAGCTGAAAATCGCGCCCCAGTTTTCCATTGCGCCGAAGAATTGACTGCTGCCCGGCGCGGCAATGTTGTCGAGCTTTGGCAAGGGGTAGGGCGTCGCGAAATAATCGTTGAATTCCTTGACGATTTCGGCGGACGATTGCAGGGCAAAGTCGGCTTGCGCGACCGAACCTCGCTTGGCGACCACCCCGATCTCGGTGCCGGCCGCGCTGATCGTCCGCCGTTCAAAATCACCACTCGAAAAGAACAGCAGATACGTCGACATCGGTGGCGAGGTGGCAAAGCGCACGCTTTGCGCTCCGTCCGCGAGCTCAGTCGTTTGTGCGACCGGCATGTTACTGACGGCCATTTCTCCCTTGGGCACCCGCAATGTCAGCGAAAAGCCGGTGCGGAATGCCGGTTCGTCCCACGATGGAAAGACGCGCCGCGCGTCCGAATTCTCAAACTGCGTGTACAGCGCACGCCGCGGCCCGGTGGCTGCCGGATAGTCGAGAGCAAACAATCCGGTCGCCTGCGTGCCGATCACTCCAGCGTAGTCGAACACCAAGCGATACCGTCCCGCCAGCGCCGACTTTTCGAGAGTGAGGCTTGCCGTTTGCTTGCTGCGATCAAGCTCGATCGTCGGCGTCCCGATCAGACGTTTGCCCGTCGAATCCATCAGGCTGACGCTGGAAAACTGCAAGCCTGCCGCATTCAGGGTGATGTGTCGGGTGGGTTTCCTGACTTCGATGGCGATCGCTGCGCGGCCCGTGAACGTCAATGCGGCCGCGTCGGGCGCGATCGACAACTCGTAATGCAGGGGGCGGACGTCACGCGGCAACTGCGTCGTCGTTGTGACGAAGGACGCCGCGGGAAGTTTAGTGGCGGCCGCGACAGTCGGCAGGGCGAGCAGCGCTATCAGTAGTGCACGGGCGATAGTCTTCGGCATGATGCTGATACTCCTGCGGATGAAAAAACGGGAATACTACGGCTTCAACGAAAGGCTTGACAGAGGTGCAGGACAAACAACATGCCGGTTCAGTGCGCTCGTCCGTGTCACGAACTCAGCGCCGGATAATCCGTATAGCCCGCAGGGCCAGGCGAATAAAAGCTGGCCGGGTTGGGTTGATTCAGTGGCGCTTTGGCCTTGATTCGTGCCGGTAAATCGGGATTGGCTAAAAAGCTGGTACCGAAGGCGACCGCATCAAGCAGACCATCGGCGATGGCTTTTTCGGCTTCATCGGCGCTGTAGCTCATGTTGCCGATCAGCACGCCTTTGTAGGCGGCCCGCACCGGCGTCATGACATCGCCGCTTTGTTGTTGCGCGAAGTCGCTGCGCATGATGTGGAGATAGGCCAGGCCAAAATCGTTGAGGCGAGTCGCCAGCCAGGTCGCAAGGGCGATGGGATTGCTGTCGATCATGCTGTTGTAGCTGTTGAGCGGCGATAGACGCAGGCCAACGCGGTCGCTGCCCCAGACCGCAGTCACGGCGTCGATGACCTCGAACATCAGGCGTGCCCGGTTCTCTAATGAGCCGCCGTAAGGACCTGTGCGTGTGTTCGCGCCGTCGCGCAGAAACTCATCGAGCAGGTAACCGTTGGCGCCATGAACTTCAACCGCGTCAAATCCGGCAGCCTTGGCATTTACAGCGGCCTGTTTGAAGCCCGCAACGATGTCAGGCAACTCGTCATCGCGAAGTTCGCGTGGCAGCGTATAGGGCTTTTTTCCGTCGGGTGTGTGCAGTTGGTCGTCGGTGATTGCCAGCACGCTGGGCGCAACCGGCTGTTTGCCGTTGTTGAGCAGCGGATGGCAGGCACGACCACCGTGCCAGATCTGCAAAGCGATGCGCCCGCCGGCGGCATGGACGGCATCCGTGGTGAGTCTCCATCCCGCAATGTGGGCCGGTGAATAGATGCCGGGCTCAGTCCAGAAAGCGGAGTTGCCCTCCATCGCCATGGTCGCCTCGGCAATCAGCAAGCCGGCGCTTGCACGCTGTGCATAGTGTTCTGCCATCAGCGCGGTCGGCACATGGTCGGCATCGGCGCGACAACGCGTCATGGGCGCCATGAAGATACGGTTCGGGGTGGTCAATGCGCCAAGCTTTAGAGGGCTGAATAGGGATGTCATGGGATGGGTTCTCAATAGTTAAGGAGAGGGGAGTGTGACGTAACCGTCATGTGCAGCGGTGCGTTGTGTTTCGACATCAGCGCGGTGGACATGATTTTCATCGGCCCGTTATCGCGTAGTGTTTTTCAGGATTCGGGCCGCCGGCGATGGCCAAAATTCCATTGCAGCTTGGGCGTTGCGGATCGGTGGAGGGGATCTTTTTACAGATTGTGTCAAGCTGCCGCACGAGTTTGCCGACCGTTTCATCGTGGCCACCGACGACGTTCCAGAAGGCAAGTTTTTCGGCGACCTTCTTCATCGAGCGCGCGCTGCGTTCATGAAAAGCGCTGCGGTCGTTGCCCGATTCGCCAATAACCTGTCCGGCTGCGGTGGCAATTCGCTTTGCATCGTCCGGCGCCAGTTCTATCAAGGCCGCAACATAACTGGAGCCCCATTGCAGGCGTGTGGCTGGACCACGACTGCCGGCATAGGCCTGCTGGTACCAGTTCAAAGCTTCATCATTGCGTTCCAGTTTGCGAGCGTTGCCTGCAAGCTGACTCATCAAGTAATACGGCGAGTGGCTCTTGCTCAAATTGGCTTTCAGCAACGCATCGCTTTCGCTCCACAGCCCGGCACGACCGAGCAAAAATGCAGTTTCCGTGATGACCGCCTGCCGCTCGTAGCCATTGCTGATGTCGCGATCCATCTGCGCGGCGAAGTCACGCACGCGTTGCGGCAGCGGTTCGGCAAGCGTGACCGCGACGGAATTTTCAGGCTGATCCAGACGCGCCAGTTCGACTTGCGCCGTGATGGCTGCCAGGCGGTCAGCGCGCGCCAGGGTCTCATCAGCCAGCAGACCGGCCAACGCCGCATTGTAATTCGTCAGTAGCGCCGTCCGCGCAGGCGTGCCGGCTTCAGTCAGTGCATTGACCAATTCACGGGCGCTGTAAACCAGCCCATCCATGTGCAGTCGGCTGCGTGCCGGATCTTTCAGCAGCGCATCAATCCGGCTGCGCAGCGCGTCATTGGCGAGCGTGCTTTTTTTCGCATCGCTTGCCGCAAGCGCTTTCATCCACAGGCGCAGGTTGATCTCTTCATTGGCGGCAGGGCTGCGCTGTGCCAGATCAGCCAGCAGCTCGGGAAGTTCGTTTGCGGCAACCAGTTGTGCTTCGTCGGTTTCCCATGAATAGAAAGCCAGCGTGCGCCACTCGTTGTCGGTCAGGGTCTTGCCGGCACGGGTATCGGCCAGAAGATCTTTTGCGGGGCGGCCGCCGGCCAGGGCGAAATGCAGTGCGGCAAGAATTTGCGCAGGTTCCATTTCGCCGGGCAGACGGGTGAGTTCAACGCCCTGCGCAGTGAACAGGATCAGGGTCGGGTAACCGCGCACTTTGAATTTCGTCCCCAGCTTCTGTGCGCTCGGCAGGTCGCCATCGACATTGACGGCGACAAAGGCGTTCGACTGGCTGATGAAATCCTGCCGGTTGAACAGCGTTGCCTTCAGCCGGTTGCAGGGAGGACACCAGCTGGCGCCCCAATACAACAGCACGGGTTTCGATTCCTTGCGCGCCAAGGCGAAGGCGCGTTCGACATCGGCATCGTTGGCGGCGGCGCGCCACGCCACGTGGGCTTCTTTCGTCGGGGCCGGCGCTGCCCACGACGACGCAGGCGAACCGGCCAGTAACAGCATCGCCAGGCCGGTGGTGGCCAGTTTCGCCAGGGTTTGACGCGGGAGACTGGATACGGAAAGTGGGTTTATTGTCGGCATGGGAGGTTCCTCTTGGTTTGCCCAGCATGTTAACTCAAAGGCAACTCCTGTTACTCTGTAGGCCATGGCCATCAAGCTCCGCCAACTTTCCTTTCGCGACCTGTTCGCCGTAATACTGCCGGCGGTACTGATTGCCGTCCTGGCGTTTTGGGCCGCAGCGCAATTCATCAAACCTGCACCACCGCGCACCCTCGCCTTCAGCAGCGGTGGCGAAGGGAGTGGGTACCAGCGATTTGCCGCACGGTATCGCGAAATACTTGCCCGCTATGACATCAATCTGGTGGAGATGCCGTCCGCCGGCTCCATCGAAAATCTGGCCCGCTTGCGAGACGGGACAATCGACGTGGACGCCGGATTTGTTCAGGGCGGTACCGCGCACGCTGTCGAAAGCGACACCCTGCAGTCGCTGGGCGCATTTTTTGAAGAGCCGCTATGGATTTTTTATCGCGCCAATTTTGATTCCGCTGAAAGCGACGACACCCTGACTGAACTTGCTCAGTTGAAAGGCCGGCGCGTGGCAATCGGCTTGGCCGGTAGCGGCACGCAGCATCTGGCGCTCGAATTGCTCTCGGCGAATGGAATCGACCGGCGTAATGCCCGACTCATTGAAGACAACAGCTTGGACCTGGGCGAGCGTTTGCGCCGGGGGCGGCTTGACGCAGTGTTTGTGGTCGGGCCGACCGAGTCGGCATTGGTCTGGTCTCTGCTGTACACGCCCGGCGTCAAACTGATGAGTTTGACCCACGCTGAAGCCTATACGCGGCGCATGCGTTTCTTGGAGCGTCTGATTTTGCCGCGTGGCGCGATCGATCTGGTGCGGGATATTCCGCCGCAGGATGTGCAACTGGTGTCGCCCGTGTCGACGGTCATGGTGCGCAGCGAAACGCATCCGGCGCTGATCGGCCTGCTGATGCAGGCGGCCACTGAAGTGCACGGCGAGCCGGGGGTGTTTCAGCGGTCGGGCGAATTTCCACGGACGGCACACGGCGAGTTTCCTCTGGCAGCGGAGGCGACGCGTTACTTCAATTCGGGAAAGCCGCTGTTGCAACGTTATCTGCCTTTTTGGGCCGCCACCTTGGCGGACCGGCTGGTGGTGATGCTTGTTCCGATCATCGCCATCCTGTTTCCGCTGTTCCGTCTGGCCCCGACCGTGTATGGTTGGCGGGTGCGTTCGCGGATTTATCGGCATTACGGCGAGCTGAAATTTCTTGAATCCGAACTTCAGGAGGCGCCCGAGCGCCATACCCGCGAAGAGTGGATGGAGAAACTCGATGGCATCGAAGCCAAGGTCAATCAGCTCCCCACACCGCTGGCGTTTGCCGACATGCTGTATACCTTGCGCGAGCATATTGGATTGGTCCGCAGTGCCATGATTCGTCGCGATCTTGCCGGATGACAAAGTATTTCTGACTATTACTTTTGGTATAGTCGAGATTCAATGACGCTGTAAGCTGAGCTGAATGTGGGCTTGAAAACCTGCTTTGATGGTAGTGTGTTTTCTGGAGTTAAAGATGAACGGTTTGCAAATTAAGCAGAAATTGATGTTTTTGGGAGCGATTGCCATGGCCTGCGTACTGGTTGGCGGAGCGTACTCGTGGTTGCGAGCGGGGTCGGGTCATCAAGACATACTTGCTGCCCAGTTGCGCCACGAAAGGATCACGGAGGCGATTGATAACGCGCGTGCCGCACAGGTGTTTTTCAAGACCCAGGTTCAAGAATGGAAGAATATCCTTTTGCGTGGCAAGGATCAGGAGGCTTTTGATAAGCACCTGAAGGGTTTCAAGGAAGAGAGTGAGAAGGTCACCAAACGTCTGGAGGCCTTGAAGAAAAATGCAGATGCAATGGGTTTGGCCAACGAACTCAAAGTGGATGAGACCATCGCGGCCTTTTCGGCGCTGACCCCCGCGTACCTTGATGCATTGAGCAAGTACGATAACGCCAGCGAAAATCCCGGTGGGACAGTGGACAAGCTCGTCAAGGGCATGGACCGGCCGCCGACCCAGGCGATCGAAAACATGGTCAAGAAAATGGATGAAATTACGACCAAGGCAGCTGCGAATGAAAAGGCAGAGGCGGAGGCTAATTTTGCGGCGCTCAAGATGCGCCTCATGATTGCTATGGCGGTGGCAGTCATCGGCGTCGGCGCGCTGACCTGGGTCATCATGAATTCGATCAACGGTCCACTCGGCCACCTTGAGCGAACGATGCGCCAGATTGAATCCACGAATGACTTGACCCAGCGTGCCAGGGTTGAAAATGACGATGAAATCGGGCGCATGGCGGAAGCCTTCAATGCCATGGTCAAGAGATTGCAGGAACTGGTGGGCCACGTCGGGCGCAGTTCCGCGCAAGTCACCCAACTGGCCGGCGAATTAGCCAACACCGCAGGCGAGCTTCGCCATACGGTTTCCGGACAGTCGGACGCGGTGGCGGAGAACGCCGCAGCCATCGAAGAGCTGACCGTGTCTATCGCCTCAGTGTCGAACACCGCGTGTGATGCCAGCGAACGCTCCGGTGAAAGTGTCAGCAATACCGCGGAAGGCAATCGCCAGGTCAGCAATCTGGTCAGCGAGATTCGTTCGATTCAAACCAACGTGGCGCAGATTGCGAGTTCGGTGGAGGAGTTTGTCAAGAGCACCAGTGCGATCACCGGCATGACCAAAGAAGTGCGCGAGATCGCCGACCAGACCAACCTGCTGGCCCTTAATGCGGCCATCGAAGCGGCGCGGGCCGGCGAGCAGGGACGCGGCTTTGCCGTGGTTGCTGACGAAGTGCGCAAATTGGCAGAGAAGTCGGGCAGTTCGGCCGGCGAAATCGACGGCGTGG
>CAZAGR010000013.1:0-9594 GCA_964484585.1 uncultured Propionivibrio sp.
CACGAACAAAGAGGCTACGCGGGAACTGGCTCCAATGAAGAAGACGATTTATAGCCTGATTGATTTGCGGGAAATCCTGCTCGGTTGCAATCAACGGTATCTAGTATTTCTCTCCAGCCTGGACGACCCCAGTGCCGGCTAGCGTGATTTGCAGCGTTTGGGTCAGTCCGGTGAGATAGAGTCCCAGCGCGATCATCATCAAATTCGCGGAGACATACAGCGCCATTTGCACTGGCAGGACACCGTTCAACAACAAGCTCAGGCTGCCGATCGCGCCCATCGCAGCACCGGCAATTGCATAGCTGGTGATGCGCCCCAGGTTGTAAGCCAGATGCAACCGCCAGGGCGGCACCTGCCTAGGCAAAACAATCGCTTGTCCGCCGCCCTGCAGGGTCAAGGCCGAGACGATACCACCGCACATGCCGGCGCAATGCACGCCACCGAGCAGGCCCACCAGAAATACAGTAAGAAAACCGGAATCAGGCATCGGTGGCGGCAGAATCGGCGATGACGAAAAAAATTTCCAAGGGGACGCACCGCGCTGGCGATGGCGATGGTGATGACGACACGGCGTTCAAATCTTCAACTCAAGCTGGAGCGACCAAAGGGTAAAGGTTTGCTGAGTGGTACTGGAGATCTGGCGCAAGGCAGCGGTATCGAAACGGCTGCCTGACAAATAGTCGTCGGCCAGCAGATTATTGACGGACAAGCGCAGTTGCATCGTGGGGTCTATTTTCCACAGGCCGTAGGCATCGAATTGACGCTTGACTCCGGCGTGGCTAGACTGAGTCTCGCTGCTGCGCACGTCATAGGCAGGGGTCAAATTTAGGCTGCCACCCAGCGTCAGCGAAGTGCCGGCCGGACGGTAATCCAGACCGAAATTCCCTGTCTGCCTCGGCTGCTGTTCGAGGCGATTGTTTGGCCCCGGCACGGCATCAACCGTCGACCAGAAACGACTGTAATTGGCGCGAATATCGACGGCGGGAGCGTCGGCAAGATACTCGGCCAATTGAAACTTGGCTTCCAGTTCGACTCCGGACGTGGTGGCCTTGCCGATATTGATTGGCCGCGACACCCAGCGTGGCCCGACCGCAGCATCGGGGGCGAACGGATCGCTGCGCAATACCAGCTCTCGACGCATCAGGTCGCGAATGCCCCGGCGAAACACGTTGGCGCTAACGATGCCGCTGCGGCTCAGGTAATGCTCGAAAGCGACATCCACGCCGCTCGCCAGTTCCGGATTTAGCGCCGGATTGCCGATGCGGTCAGGGCTGGTCGGGCTGTTCAGGCGGGAAAAACTGGGCAAGGCAATCAGATCGGCGAGCGAAGGTGCTCGATAACTTTGGGTCAAACTGGCCCGCACCTGATCGCGGCCGCCTCCCGGAATACGCCACACACTATGTAGGATGGGGCTCCAGACGCTACTGGTATTGGTCAGCGCGCCGGTGGCCGCATCGCTGCGCGTGCGGATGCCCTCCCAGCGCAAACCCAGATAGGCCGACCACGCCTTACTGACATCCCATTCGTCCTGCAAGAATCCGCTCAACCGCCGCGTCTGGGCTTTGAGGTCCTCGCCGGAATCGGCAAAACGCACCAGTCCGTTCTGCAAGGACGTGCGGGATTGCGTTCGCTGGCCCCATTCCGCGTCCCAGCCGGTCGCCAGCGTGTGCGCCTCGCCGATCACCGTCGAGTATTTTCCACCGGCGCTGGCGCTCGAATCATCCGTCGCACTGGAATCTGAAAAGGTATCCACGACACGATTTGCCGCATCGAATTGTCGGCGAAGTGAATCGCTTTCATTGTTGAACATCGACAAGCCCAGTTTCAAATTCAGGCGCGCGCCATCCTCGAGTTTTTGCTGCCAATTGAGCGAACCGCGAACCACTCCGCCCGTCGAGTCGCCCCCTGTCGCCACGCTGACGTAGGGCGCAACGGTCACGGTCTCATCCAAGGTGCCACTGCCCTCCGAGCTGCCGCGAGAGCTCATCAGGAAGGACTGGAATGTCAGCGTATCGCCATCATCAAAGCGGTAGTTGAAGCGCGGCGACAACATCACCCGCGCTGAACGACTACGACCGTGCTCGACGGATTTACGGTCCCCGATGAGTCGCTCCGCCGCATCAAACGACTTTTGGCGAGTCGCCGTCTCATCCTTATCAATGTCTTGGCGAACATTACCCGACAGCGTGTAGGCCAAGGCGCCCACGTCACCTGACTTTGTGACCGACAACTCCGGTGCATGCTGCCCCAATCCCACCGTATCAATGATCCGCCATGTGGTCTGCGGCTGCTTGTACCCTTCGCGCAGGACAATATTGATCGTGCCGGCAATCGCCTGGGTGCTGAATTCGGCCACCGGGCCGCGCATCACCTCGATCCGCTCCACCTGATCAGGCGAAAGCGATTCAAGCGAAAAACCACGCGGAGCACGCTCGCCGTTGAGCAGAATCTGCGTATAACCGCTGCCCAGCCCCCGCATCCGAACATCACCGCCCCGCCCGGGACGCCCGCCGAGGGTTACACCCGGCAAACGCTTCAGAATCTCGCCGACGGTACTGTCGCCGTTACGATCAAGCTCCTCCCGTCCGAAAATCATCTTTGCAGCGGTCGCCACGCGACGTTGATCGGTGTCACTTTGACGTTCCGCCGTGACTGTGACCTTCTGTACCTGTGCCCCTTGCACCTTGGACCCTTCGCCAAGGGGCCGTGAATCAGATTTATCGGCGGCATCCTTGGCTGCCGGCTCGACGGTCGCTGCCAAGGACGTACCAGCGAGCAGGACAAGACTGATAATCAGGAAGTTTTTGCGCATGCGGGTATTTTGACACGCTGGCCAGCCGCCCCATGACTCAGCAATCAGCTCAACCAAAGCCAGAAAAACTTTACCACAGGGAGCACTGAGAAAAACGCAAAGAGATCACAGAGAAAAACAGAGAAAAGTCATGTTTTGCATTTCTCTGTGCTCTCCGTTTACTCCGTGTACTCCGTGGCAAATCTTTTCCGATATGTCCGGCTTCAGGAGGTCAGTCAGATCACTTTGGAATAACGCGTCCGCTCGCGGTCCGTCCGCAGGTAACGATCAAACACCATGGCAATCGCCCTGACCAGCAACCGTCCTCGCGGCAATACCGTAATCCATTGCGGTTCGAGCCTCAGCAGCCCTCCCGCTTCCATTTCCCTTAAATCGGCCAACTCATTGGCGAAATAACTCGGGAAATCGATCAGATGGGCGATTTCGATAGATTCGATGGATAGTTCGAAATGACACATCAACGAGCCAATGATGGAGCGCCTCAGCAGGTCGTCGCTGTTCAATTCGATACCCCGCATGATAGGCAGCTCGCCGCGATCGAGGGAGTCGTAATAGTCATCCAGCGTGCGGACATTCTGACTGTAACTCGGCCCGACCTTGCCGATAGCCGAGACGCCAAATGCCAGCAAATCGGCGTCGGCATGCGTCGAATAGCCCTGAAAGTTGCGATGCAGACGCCCTTGACGCTGGGCGACCGCGAGTTCGTCATCCGGCCGTGCAAAGTGATCCATGCCTATGAACACGTAGCCTGCATCCGTCAACCGGCGGATCGCCAATTGCAATATTTGCAGGCGCGCTTCCGGCGTCGGCAAATCGGCCTCATTGATACGCCGCTGCGGCTTCGCCAGATTGGGTAGGTGTGCATAGTTGTAAATGGATAGCCGATCCGGCGCAAGCTTCAGTACCTCGTCCAGCGTGTGGTTGAAGCCGATGACATTTTGATGCGGCAGGCCGTAGATCAAATCGACCGATATGCCCTTGAAACCGAATTCGCGCGCCGAATCGATCACCAGTTTTGTCTCTTCCAGCGTCTGGATCCGGTTCACCGCCGCCTGCACACGTGGATCGAAATCCTGCACACCCACGCTCATGCGGTTAAAACCCAGTTCAGCCAGCAACCTCACGGTTTCGCGATCAACCTTTCGCGGATCCACCTCGATCGAATATTCACCACCCGGCAGCAGGTTGAAATGACTGCGGATGTGTTCCATCAATCCGCGCAACTCGTCATGTGAAAGAAAAGTGGGCGTGCCGCCGCCGAAGTGCAACTGGACTACATCGTGGCCGCCGTCCAGCGCCGCCGCCTGCATGGCCAGCTCCTTGCCCAGGTACTTGATGTACTTGGCTGAACGGCCGTGATCCTTGGTAATGATCTTGTTGCAGGCGCAGTAATAGCAAATCGTATTACAAAAAGGTAGATGCACGTACAATGAGAGGGGTCTGCTCACCCCCAATCCAGTTCCTCCGATCGTTCGTCGACCCAGCCACGACACATAGTCGTCGGCGCCAAAGGCTTCAACGAAACGGTCGGCAGTCGGATAGGACGTGTAACGCGGACCGTTGACGTCAAACCGCTTTATCAGATTCGGATCGAAAATCAGTTCTTGTTCGTTCATGGCTTCAAGTGACCAGATGCGCAGAATGCCTCAGTCCGCGCAACGCATGTTGACCCACGTCAACGGACGGCAAGAGTGACGGGAAAAAGATGAAAAACCTTGCCACAATTCAATCCGCCAACCCACCACTGAGCCTGCACGGATTAAAGACAGCGTGTTCGCAGTGCAACATGCGCGAACTCTGCCTGCCGCTGGGACTTAGCGGAAGCGAATTGCAGCAACTCGACGAGGTGATCGATAACCGCCGAAAACTAAAGCGCGGTGATCACTTGTATCGAACCGGCGATCATTTCCATGCGATCTATGCCGTAAAGACTGGATTTTTCAAGACCGAGGTCCTCAGCGAGGACGGTTACTCTCACGTTACTGGTTTCCAGATGGCCGGCGAAATTCTGGGCATGGATGGCATCAGCGGCGATTCCCATACCTGCAATGCGGTCGCCCTGGAGGACGGCGAGGTCTGCCTGATCCCATTTTCCGATCTTGAACATCTATCCAGCAGCGTTCCCACTCTGCAGCGACATTTTCATCGCGTAATGAGTCGCGAAATCGTGCGCGATCATGGCGTCATGATGCTCCTCGGCACAATGCGAGCGGAAGAACGTCTGGCGGCTTTTCTGCTCAACCTGTCGCAACGCCACGCCGCACGTGGGTATTCGGCGACCGAATTTCACCTGCGCATGACGCGTGAGGAAATCGGCTCTTACCTGGGGCTGAAACTCGAAACCATCAGCCGCGCCCTGTCACATTTTCAGGAAATGGGTTTGATGGAAGTTCAACAAAAACACATCAGAATTATCGACATGGGCCAGTTGCGCGCCCAACTGGGTAGCAATCAGCCGTGCTAACCGATCAGAGCGTAAAAAAATCCAGCCGGATGGCGACTAAACGCCACTGAGCCAATCCAGACGAGCACAGCAAGCGCACTGATCCAGGCCGCCAACCGGTATTTGCGCGGATGATAGCGATAGCGCCTCGACAAGGCGTACGTTCCCAGCACGATGTAGGCGCACAAACCCAACACTTTGGCAGTGAGCCAGGTATCAAAAAACGGATATTGTTGCACCCGCATCGTCAGAAGAATCGCTGCGGCCAGGAGCACGGTGTCGTTGATGTGCGGTGCAATTCTTAGCCAACGCGTATCCAGCAATGGCGACTTTCGCAGCATCAGCAGTCCGCGAAGAAAAAAGCCGGCCGCGCTGATGACGACACAGGACACATGAACAAACTTGAGCACTGAATACACTACGCCAATCTCCCGAACTCAACCATGGGGACGAGCCATGCTATCTTGCCGCCTGTTGAAAGCGGACCGCCATGTACGAAAACAAACCTGACATTCCACAAATTCTGGCACGACTCCCGATGTTTCAAGCGGTCTCGCCGGAGCACCTTGACCACATTGCCAAGGCAACACGTGACCGGCGCTTGGTGCGGGGCGAGATGCTGTTTCAGAAGGGCGACCCCTGCCAAGGCTTTTTCGTCATCGTAGCGGGGCAAATGAAGCTCGCCTTTCCATCCATGCAGGGCAACGAAAAGGTGATCGAGGTGCTCGGGCCAAGGCAGAGTTTCGGTGAGGCCGTGATGTTCATGGATCACCCCTATCCCGTCTTTGCTGAAGCACTGGTTGACACATTGCTCGTGCACATTGGCCGCAATGTGGTGTTCGATCTTCTCGATAGCGACCCGGCGTTCTCGCGCAAACTACTGGCCGGGCTGTCGCTTCGACTCCACTCCCTGGTCCAGGATGTTGAATCGTATTCGCTGCGCTCCTCCGCGCAACGCGTCATCGGCTACCTGCTGCAGCATTGCCCACCCGAATCGAATGGCAATGAACATGTGGAAATTCTGCTGCCGACATCAAAACAGGTGATTGCTTCACGCCTCAACCTGACGCCGGAAACGCTGTCGCGAATCTTTAACGATTTGAGTGCCCGGGAATTGATCAGTGTTCAGGGCAAGCAGGTAATCATTCATCAAATGCAACGTTTGCGTGAATTCGATCTGGGACCGGCCGCCTAAACGCCAGGCGCGGCGGCATGGTGAATGCGGATCCGGTGCGTGCCATCGGCTTCGATATCCTCCTGCCAGACGAAGCCGTTGTTGCGCAAGGCTTGAAACAAGGGCGTCGGATGGCAATAGAGCAAGAGTTGCAATTCGTCTCCCGGAGCCAGCACGTCGAGCGCCTCCAGAGTCTTGTGCAGCGGTTCCGGCGGTTGCATTTGTCGTGCGTCAATTACTATTGTCATCGAACGCATCCAATAAGAGGAAGGGCTAACAGTGAGCTGGCAAAGCCATGGCTCAATGGAAGTCGGCCGATTCTGAACCCGACGCACAGGCCACACCTTGACCTGCGTCAAAACGCGCTCATGCAGTTAAAGTAATCTTCGATCAGCACGACTAGTAAAGGAGCTTGACCATGTTCAAACATCTGCTTGTCCCAACCGACGGTTCGGACTTTTCAACACTGACTGTGGAGCGGGCCATCGTATTTGCCAATGAAACCGGTGCGCGAATTACATTCTTTTATGCCAAACCTGACTATCCCATTGCCTTTTACGGTGAAGGCGCATTGATCGATCCGACCACTCCGGAGCGATTCGCGGAAATGGCCGGACAAAGATCGCAAGAGATATTGTCCAAATGCCAGGAGTTGGCGGCCGCGGCCAAGGTGGACTGCAGTACCACCGACGCCACCAGCGAAGTTCCCTATGAAGCGATTATCGAGGCGGCCGAAAAACAGGGCTGTGATTTGATTTTCATGGCATCACATGGACGGCGCGGACTCAGCGCGCTGTTGCTGGGTTCGGAAACGCAAAAAGTGCTGACGCACACGAAAATTCCGGTGCTGGTCTTTCGTTGAGCCCTGCCGGCGCCGTGCCGCCATCGCCGACTTTTTGCGCCGGCACGGCAAGAGCGCCTGCCGATCAACCCTTGTTGATCTGGTCAGCGCTGCGTAAAAGATAACTCGTTGTCAGGCTGGACGCCGCGCAGATCCCCCAGAAGCAGAAGAAACCGATCGAGTACGTGGCGATCAGCGAAAACTCGACAGGTTCTCCAAACAAATAAAGCTCTTGCGGATTGATGACGGTAAAGAAAAATCCCTCGGCGATACCACCAACGAGAAATGATGGCCATAAAACCGAATAAATATTTCCCACGATTCAGTGCTCCGCAAGTAATGCCGACAGGCAGTTGAAACCAGCTGACCGGGTAAAATTCATTTCACCGTCCCATCAACTGCACCAATGTTGATCACCCCGCTGGCCGGCAGGATCACATTTCCCATCAAACGCCAAGTCTGCGCCTCATCGCTCACCATGATCAGCCAGTGGCCAGCGGCCGGCAAATGAAATTTCTCTCCATAGCGTCCATCAATCAAAGCCATGGTGCGCGTCTGGTCGAGTCCGGCCCGCGTTGGATGTGAAACAGTCACCACAATCGCCGGCGGGAGCACAAAGGTAGCGTCCTGCGCCACCACCCCGACATCGAGTCGCTCGGAAGTGACCGTGACTCCGGCTACCAGCCCGAACTTCACGGCCCGCTCACTTTGGGCAATCGTCTGGTTCGCCGCGAGGCCCTTCTTGTAATAATCCTCCGTCACCAGACCATCGTTGGTCGTCACGGCGATCCACGCGGTAATAAGCCCGGCGACAACGACAATTGCCGGGCCACTCATCAATATCCATGGCCAAGGTTCGCGATACCACGGCCCGCTGTCGGCCGCTCTGAGTCCGGGGGTTGTCATGGCTGAATAAAGCTCGCTTTTTCATGGACGGCAATATGCTCGTCGGCAATGGACTTTACGTCAAAATAAATCAGATTTGCTCCTTTTTTTCCAGCATCCAATGGCACGCGTACCTGCACGTTTATCGCCTGCGCCGATGTCGCCGGCACTTCTACGATCTGCTCGCCGATCAAATCAATGCCCGGCAAACCGCTGACGCTAATCGCGTAACGCCGGGTGGTCTCGGAAACATTCATCACATGCAGGCGAAACACATTCTCGATCCAGCCCCCGGAAATTTCACGCGCCAGAACTGCCCGGTCACGGGTTACATCAACCCGCAGCTGCGGCTTGGTGGCTAATCCCCAGACAAACGCGCTGCACAGCACGAACAGAATTGCACAATACAGCAGGATTCGCGGTCGCACGACATGCCTGGTAATTTCCTTCCACGACCAGTGCTGTTCAAGCGCATGTTCAGTCGAATACCGTATCAGACCCTTGGGGTAATCCATTTTTACCATCACCTGATCGCAGGCATCAATACAGGCGCCGCAACCAATGCACTCGTACTGAAGCCCCTCACGGATATCAATTCCGGTCGGACAGACCTGAACACAGATGCTGCAATCGACACAGTCACCCTTTTGTACGCTGTCGGGGCTGACGCCCTTTTTGCGCGAGCCGCGCGGTTCGCCGCGCTCGCCATCGTAGGTGATGATCAACGTGTCTTGGTCAAACATGACGCTCTGAAAACGGGCATACGGGCACATGTATTTGCACACCTGCTCACGCATCAGGCCGGCCATCAGGTAGGTGAAGCCGCCATAGAAGCAGATCCAGAAAGCCTGCCAGGGCCCTAAGCCGAAAGACCAAAAGGACTCCCACAACGTACTTATCGGGCTGAAATAGCCGACAAAGGTAAAACCGGTCCACAGTGAAAGCAGGCCCCAGCTCAAGTATTTGCCTCCACGCCTCGCCAGATTTTCAGGCTTCCAGGGTGCTGCATCGCGCTTCATACGCGCTGCGCGATCGCCCTGAAACCGACGTTCGATCCACATGAAAATTTCGGTGTACACAGTCTGCGGACAGGCATATCCGCACCACAATCGACCAGCCACCGCAGTGAACAAAAACAGGGAGAAAGCCGAAATGATCAGCAGGACTGCAAGAAAAAAGACATCCTGCGGCCAAAGTACAAGGCCAAAAATGTAGAACTTGCGCTGGACCAGATCGAACAGAACAGCCTGTCGTCCATTCCACGGCAACCAGCACAAACCGTAAAAAAGAATCTGCGTAGCCCACACCATCGCCCAGCGCCAAGTGGCAAACAGCCCGCTGACGGCGCGCGGATAAATCTTCTTCCGGACCTCATACAGACTGTCTTCAACCACCTCGGTGATCGGAATAATGCGACGGGCGGAGGTCGTTTCGCTCAC
>CAZAGR010000013.1:9694-19958 GCA_964484585.1 uncultured Propionivibrio sp.
TCACGCTAATTGGCGGCCGGTAAACTCGGCGCTGGCGTTACGGCGTCGGCGCCACCGAGGCTGTACACGTAGGCAGTAAGCAAATGTATTTTTGCCTCACCAAGGAAATCGCCAAAGGCAGGCATACGATTGACGCGGCCCTTCGTGATCGTCTCAATGATGGTGTCCTCGGCACTACTGTACAGCCAAGCGTTGTCAGAAAGGTTTGGCGCAAGCCCGATCGTTCCCTTGCCTTCCGGACCGTGGCAAGCAGCACACGCCGGGGCATACAACTCCTTGCCACGCTGAACACGGATTGAATCGGCTGCCAAGCCGGACAGTGATCGCACGTAGTTGGCGATGTCCTTGATTTGATCAGCATCGAGGTCCGGCTTCAGACCTTTTGCCGGCATCATGGCATCGCGGCCTTTCACAAGGGTCTCCTTGATCTGATCTGCCGAACCGCCCCATAACCAGTCCTTGTCCGTCAGGTTTGGAAATCCTTTGGTGCCGCGCGCATCTGAACCGTGGCACTGGGAGCAATAGGTTTGAAAGAGGCGCTGCCCCATTTCATTGGCTTCCGGACTTGCCGCCACGGCCTTGATGTCCTGCTTCAGGTATTTTTCAAAAATCGGCCCATAGGTGGCTTCGGCCGTCTTTTGTTCTTTCCCATACTGCCCCGCGGAGGTCCAATCGAACTTACCGCTGAAGGCACCCAAACCGGGGTACATCGCCAGATAAAACAAAGCGTAAAACACCGTGATGTAAAACAACCAGCGCCACCAGTTGGGCAAGGGATTACTGAATTCCCTCAAGTCTTCGTCCCAGACGTGTCCGGTCGTCTCACCCGGCTTATGCACATGAGAACTCTGTAGCCACAGCAGCACGGCGCAACCAAGAATGCTCACGACACTGATCGCCGCCACATAGATGTTCCAAAAGCCATTGACAAAATCACTCATGAAAATTTCCTTTCGTTTTCCCGCTCGACCTGTGGCTTGTTTGGCAAACCCGCTGACAATCCAGTTGCCACACTCGGGGGCAAGTCATCGTCAAAAGGAAGCATTGCTGCCTCGTCATAGGCGGTCTTGCGCCGGTCCGAGTAAGCCCACCAGACAATGCCCGCAAACATCAGCATCGTCAGCACGGTAACGCCTACACGCAGGTCATTGATGTCCATATCACTCGTCTAAAAAGTTTGGCCGACACCGGTACTAGCGGGTCTGTTTCAGCGCCGTACCCATGCCTTGCAGATAGGCAATCAGGGCATCCAGCTCAGTCACCCCCTCGATGGCCTTCTTCGCGCCAGCAATCTCGGCGTCGGAATACGGTACGCCAACCACGCGGAGCGCCTTCATCTTGTCCTCAATTGCCGCTGCATCCTTGAGCGGACGATCCAGGAATGCATAGGAAGGCATGTTGGACTCGGGCACCACATCGCGCGGGTTGATCAGGTGAGTGCGATGCCACAGGTCTGAATAACGCCCGCCGACCCTGGCCAGGTCGGGACCAGTGCGTTTGGATCCCCACTGGAACGGGTGGTCATAAACAAACTCCCCGGCGACGGAATAGTGTCCATAACGCTCCGTTTCGGCGCGGAAAGGTCGAATCATCTGAGAATGGCAGTTGTAGCAACCTTCACGGATATAGATGTCGCGACCGGTAAGTCGAACCGGGTCATACGGCTTGACCAAACCCTGCGTCACCAGATCACTGGCGACTGTGGTGGACTTCTGAAAGAACAGCGGGACAATTTCAACCAAGCCACCCACACTCACTGTAAGCACAGTCAGCACAATCAGCCAGCCTACATTTTTTTCTATCGTTTCATGCGTCAACATGATGCGGAACTCCTTGGTTCGAAGGTGCGTTCAAAGATAATTTCAATGGGCGAGAGCGGGAGCGAGCACAGGGGCGTCATAGGCCTGACCGCTTCCGATCGTCTTGAACATGTTGTAAGCCATCAAAAACATTCCGCTAAGAAACAACAGACCACCCACCAGACGAACCGCGTAGAACGGATAGGTTGCCTTGACCGACTCGACGAAGGCATAAGTCAGCGTGCCGTCGGCATTGGTGGCACGCCACATCAGACCCTGCATGACGCCTGCGACCCACATCGATGCGATGTAGAGAACAACGCCAAGTGTCGCCACCCAGAAATGCGCGTTGATCAAGCGTACCGAGTACATTTCGCTCTTGCCGAAAAGGCGCGGCAGCATGTAGTAAGTACAGCCAATGGCGATCATGGCGACCCAACCCAAGGCTCCTGAATGCACGTGGCCAATTGTCCAATCCGTATAGTGCGAGAGCGCATTCACCGTCTTGATCGACATCATCGGTCCTTCAAAAGTCGACATGCCATAGAAGGATAGCGAGGTGATCATGAACTTCAGTATTGGATCGTCGCGCAATTTGTGCCAGGCGCCGGATAGAGTCATCACGCCATTGATCATGCCGCCCCAGCTTGGCGCAAGCAAAATCAAGGAAAACACCATGCCGAGCGACTGAGTCCAGTCGGGTAGCGCCGTGTAATGCAGATGATGCGGACCGGCCCACATGTAGGTAAAGATCAGCGCCCAAAAGTGAACGACAGAGAGGCGATACGAGTACACAGGACGCCCCGCTTGTTTGGGCACAAAGTAATACATCATGCCAAGGAATCCGGCGGTCAGAAAGAAGCCGACCGCGTTGTGTCCATACCACCACTGCACCATGGCGTCCTGCACACCGGCGTAGGCCGAGTAGGACTTCCATATCGGAGACGAGAGCACCGGAATCGCAGCACTATTGACCAGATGCAAAATTGCGACTGTTAAAATGAATCCGCCAAAAAACCAGTTCGCGACATAAATGTGTGCGGTCTTGCGTTTGATCAGAGTGCCAAAAAACACCACGGCATACGACACCCAGACCAAAGTAATCAGAATATCGATCGGCCACTCCAGCTCGGCATACTCCTTGCCCGAGGTCATGCCCAGCGGCAAAGTCACCGCCGCGAGAACAATGACGATTTGCCAACCCCAGAAGGTGAATGCCGCCAATGCCGGAGAAAACAGCGGTACATGGCAGGTGCGCTGAACTGCGTAATACGACGTAGCAAACAGCGAGCAACCGCCGAATGCAAAAATCACCGCGTTGGTATGCAGTGGCCGCAGTCGCCCATAACTGAGATATTCGCCCAAATTCAGCTCCGGCCAAATCAGCTGGGCCGCAATGATGACGCCAACCAGCATGCCTACGATGCCCCAGATCACGGTCATCACGGCGAACTGGCGCACGACTTTGTAGTTATAAGTCGCCTGCAATTGCATGGTGGTTTACCTCACAGAACAAACATCAAAAAAAACCTCAGTGGCCATTTAGCGCCAGCCTGAGTATATAGAACCGGATTGCCTGAAATCAATTTCTGGACAGCAGGATAACGAATCAGCGAGACGGAAACTTGATTTAGGTCAACCCGAGTCCAAAACCCGACAGACACGCCCAAAATGGCCTCTCAGGTTTGACCTAGCTCAGAAGTATCGTCGCCAAGATGGTCTAAAGTAAATACACCATGAATGGTCAGTTGACCGTAAGGAGATTCGGCAATGCGTGACGATAGCAGTCAAGACGAACGTTCGGCCAGTGCTCCGGCACGTAAAACCATCGCGCTGATCTTGGCCGGCGGGCGTGGCAGCCGCTTGATGCAACTGACGAACTGGCGGGCGAAACCCGCCGTGCCGTTTGGTGGCAAATTCCGCATCATTGATTTTGCTCTCTCAAATTGCGTCAACTCAGGAATCCGCCGGATTGGCGTGGCGACCCAATACAAGGCACAAAGCTTGATTCGTCACATGCAACGTGGCTGGAGTTTTCTGGACGGACGATTTCACGAATTTATCGACATTTTGCCGGCACAGCAACGCATCAACGAGACCTGGTATCAAGGCACTGCCGATGCCGTTTTCCAGAATCTGGACTTGCTTCGCCGTTCCCGCGCAAAATACATCATCATCCTCTCGGGTGACCACGTCTATAAAATGAACTACAGCCATATGCTGACTGATCACGCCCGTCAGCATGCCGACCTGAGTGTCGCCTGTGTCGAAGTGCCGCGAATGCAGGCCACTGAGCTTGGTGTGGTTCAGATGGGCGATGGCAAGCGTATTACCGGCTTTGTCGAAAAGCCGAAAGATCCGCCTGCAATCCCCGGCCACCCGGACGCTTCACTTGCCAACATGGGTGTGTACATTTTCAACGCCGAATTTCTTTACGAACAACTGATACGTGATCATGCGGACCCACAATCCAGCCACGATTTTGGCAAGGATCTGATTCCGCATTGCGTGCAACACCATGATGTATACGCACACAATTTTGCCGATTCATGTGTGTGCATGGACCCCGAATGCATACCCTACTGGCGCGACGTCGGAACCATAGACTCGTTTTGGGAAGCCAATATCGACCTGACCAAGGTGACACCGGAACTCAATCTGTACGACGAGGAATGGCCAATCTGGACACCTCAGGAGCAATTGCCGCCAGCCAAATTTGTCTTCGACGATGATGACCGCCGTGGCATGGCCGTAGACTCACTGGTGGCCGGCGGCTGCATCATCAGTGGCGCAACGGTCCGGCGCTCGCTGCTATTTTCCCGCGTGAACGTGCATAGCTGGGCACACGTCGCGGACTCGGTGATACTTCCGGGTGTTGATATCGGCCGCGACGCGCGACTCAACCGGGTCATCGTAGACAAGAACTGTCGCATCCCGGCCGGAATGGAAATCGGTTTTGATCTCGACAACGATCGCAAGAAATTTCATGTCAGCGCCGACGGCATCACCCTGGTCACTCCGGATATGCTCGGCCAACAGGGCCATCAAATCGGTTAGCCGGTGCAGTAATCCGGATAGGCGCGCGACAGTGTGCGCCCGATTGCCCCGTGAAGCACGCTATCATTACGCATGAAAGTACTTTTCGTTACCTCTGAACTCTCACCCTGGATCAAGACTGGAGGCTTGGGTGATGCCGCGGCCGCCTTGCCCGAGGCCTTGCGAACGGCGGGTGCGGATGTACGAATACTCATGCCGTGCTACCCCGCACTCAAGATGGCATTCGGCAACCACCTGCACCGAATCGATGTTCCACCGTTGGCGGGTGAATTTCCCGCCAGCGCGCTTTGCCGCGCCAGCACAGAGAGCGGGATCCCCCTTTACCTGCTCGATTGTGATGCCTTGTATGGGCGCGCCGGCAATCCTTACCTCGGCCCAGAGGGCCATGACTGGCTCGACAATTCCTTGCGTTTTGGCCTGCTTTCGCGCGTGGCGGCAATGCTCTCTAGCGTTTCCAGCCCGCTCGACTGGATGCCCGATGTACTGCATTGTCATGACTGGCAGACCGGGCTGGCTCCCGCCTACCTTCATTACAACTCGCCCGCTCCGTCAAATCGGGCGCGAAGTGTCATGACCATTCACAATCTTGCATTTCAAGGACTGTGCAACAAGACCTGGCTACCCCGACTGGGTCTTCCCGCCTACGCTTGGGCCACCGAAGGCGTCGAATTTCATGGCCAGCTTTCCTTCTTGAAAGCGGGCATCCAGCATGCCGACGCAATCACGACTGTAAGCACCACCTATGCCCGCGAGATTCAGACGGAGGTCGAGGGCATGGGGCTGGACGGCCTGCTTCGCTACCGGTCGACGCGGCTGTCCGGAATCGTGAACGGCATCGATGCAAAGCACTGGAACCCTGCCAATGACGTGCATCTGCCTGCTCACTACACTGCAGATGACATGGAGGGAAAGTCCGCCAATACACAATCGCTCCGCCATGAAATGGGTCTGGCGGATGATTTCGACGGACCGCTGCTTGGTGTCATCAGCCGCCTGACCACCCAGAAAGGACTCGACCTCCTGCCGCAGATTGCCGCCGAACTTGCCGTACTGCCTGTGCAACTCGTGGTTCTTGGTAGCGGCGACCGGGAAATCGAGCATGCCTTCCGTGCTTTGGCCAAGCAGCATCCAGGGCAATTCGTGGTGCGGATCGGGTTCGATGAAGGTCTCGCCCATCGAATCGAAGCCGGTGCAGACCTTTTCCTGATGCCCTCCCGCTTTGAGCCGTGCGGGCTCAGCCAACTTTACAGCTTGCGCTACGGCACGCCGCCGATCGTGCGCGCCACCGGAGGGCTGGCCGACACAGTGATTGATGCTGCTGACCTTGCCAACGGTACTGGCTTTGTGTTCCGCGACGCAACGCCCGACGCCCTCCTGACGGCGATTCACCGCGCCGTTTCAGCATGGCGACAACGCGACAGCTTTGCTGCACTGCAACGCCGCGGGATGAGCATTGACTGGTCTTGGGAACACCCGGCCCAAGCGTATCTTGACCTGTACGAAAGAGTCTGCGCAGACTGATTTTCCGTCTGATTTGACGGGACATCGGATTCTTGAACTTGCCTGCACATCGGCCATGAACCAAACCACCTCCATCCGCCCGCCGGCCGTCGCCGGGTTGTTTTACCCGGGCGATGTGGATAGCCTGCGCCAGGAACTTGGCCGTTGTCTCAACGCCGTGCCGCCAGCGCCGATTTTTCTAGCGAGTTCGGTCAAGGGTTCTTCGCAAGGAATTCTTAAAGCTGTCATCGTCCCGCATGCGGGCTACATCTATTCGGGCGAAACGGCCGGGTGCGCCTATTCGGCGATCGCTGCCCGAGCAAAAATCATCACCCGTGTTGTCGTGCTTGGGCCGACGCACCGTGTGTCGATTCGGGGTGTTGCCGTATCCAGCGCAGACTACTTTGCAACGCCTCTTGGTCAGATTCCCCTTGATCGTGTTGCAATCGACGCCTTGACCGATCTGCCACAGATTGTGGTCAGCGACGCTGCGCACGAGCAGGAGCATTCGCTCGAAGTCCAGCTGCCTTTCCTGCAGGCGGTTTTAGGCAAATTTTCGCTGGTGCCTCTGGCGGTTGGGCAGAGCAGCACCCTCGAAGTCGCGAACGTCATCGACCTTCTTTGGGGCGGCGATGAAACGCTCATCGTCGCCAGTTCGGATCTTTCACACTACCATGCCTACATCGACGCACAACGCATGGATGGCCATACGGCCGAACACATTCTCAAGCTGGAACTCCTCACCAGTTTCGAGCAAGCCTGTGGTGCCTTGCCTATTAATGGGCTTCTGCATGTCGCCAAGCAACGGGGCCTTTCCATTACACGGCTCGCCCAATGTAATTCGGGTGACACCGCCGGCGACAAGGTGCGTGTGGTCGGCTATGCATCCTTTGGCCTCTACGAAACCGAGCGTCAGGCACACGACTTGGGGCCAGCGCTGCTCGCAGCAGCGCGCCGTACAATCGCGGCCGAATTTGGAGTCGCGACACCTGCAAAAACCGACCCTGCTGCGATGTCCGAACCCGGGGCAACGTTTGTCACGCTGACACTCGACTGCGAGCTGCGCGGCTGCATCGGTTCGCTGGAAGCGCACCGTTCTTTGGGCGATGATGTGCGTGCCAATGCCCTGGCAGCGGCCTTCCGTGACCCGCGCTTTGCCCCATTGTCGGCGGCAGAATTCGCCCGAATCAAGATCGAAGTGTCACTCCTATCAAAACCGGTGCCGTTGCAGTTCGGCGACGAATCCGACGCGCTGCGTCAGTTACGCCCGGGCATCGATGGCGTGATCCTTGTCGCTGGCCACGCCCGTAGTACATTTCTACCGCAGGTCTGGGAGCAATTGCCCGATCCGCGACTGTTCATGGCGCACTTGAAACAAAAGGCCGGTCTGCCAACCGATTGGTGGTCACCAAACGCACAGATTTTCCGCTACGAGGTGCAGAAGTGGAAAGAATAGAAACCGACGTTAGCTGCTCGCCAGCGCGTTGGTGGCACCGCCTGGACGACCAGCGCATTCAATGCGATTTATGTCCGCGCGAATGCAAGTTGCACGAAGGACAGCGCGCCGCGTGTTTTGTGCGTGGAATGCAGGACGGCAAAATGGTGCTGACCACCTACGGCCGCAGTTCCGGCTTCTGTATCGATCCCATCGAGAAGAAACCACTCAACCACTTCTACCCCGGCTCCAGCGTCTTGTCCTTTGGCACGGCCGGCTGCAACCTTGCGTGCAAGTTCTGCCAGAACTGGGATATTTCGAAGTCGCGCGACATGGATCGGCTGATGGACGACGCCACGCCCCAGGCAATCGCCAAGGCAGCGCTGCGGTGTAATGCCAAGAGCGTTGCCTTTACCTACAACGATCCCGTGATTTTCGCCGAGTACGCGATGGACACTGCCGACGCCTGCCATGATCTCGGCATCAAGACGGTTGCGGTGACGGCCGGTTACATGCATCTGGATCCGGCACGTGAGTTCTATTCGAAGATCGACGCCGCCAATATCGACCTCAAGGGATTCACCGACGAATTTTATGTAAAGCTCTGCGGCGCCCATCTGCAACCCGTGCTCGACCTCCTGGCCATGGTTCATCACGAGACGGACTGCTGGCTCGAAATCACCACGCTGCTGATCCCGGGACACAACGACTCTGACCAAGAACTTGCCGAACTTTCACGCTGGGTAGCGGCCGAACTCGGAGCCGATGTACCGGTGCACTTCACCGCCTTTCATCCAGACTGGAAGATGCCTGATATCCCGGCGACACCGCCGGCGACGCTCACCCGCGCCCGCCGCATCGGACTTGCAGCCGGTTTGCGCTATGTCTACACCGGCAATGTTCACGATGCCGAAGGCGGCACGACCTATTGCCCGACCTGCCATCACTCAATAATCATTCGCGACTGGTACGACATTGGCCGTTGTGACCTGACGCGCACTGGCGACTGCCCAAGCTGCGGGACCCACATTGCAGGACGTTTCGGCGAATTCGAAACACCCTTCGGACCGCGCCGAATCCCGATCCGCCTGCATACCACGGCGTGACTCAAGATTTGCGCGGCACGCGAAGACTTCGTTCAAGTCATCAGTGCGTCAGTCATCGCCTTGATATCGTCGGCGGACTCGTCCAGAACGGCACGCAAAGTTGTGTCGCCCACCGGAAAATCGACTGCACTGTCTGAGAATGGTCCACTCAAAGGAGAATGAATCGACGCAAGTTCATTGGCCAGCGACAGCACATCGCCGAGCGACAGCGGTGGTCTGGCGGCGTTTCCCGCGAATACTCCTTCCACTGCCGAGGAAACGGGCTTGGGTACTTTGAGCGCCTGAAGGATGGCGTGTGCCAACTGCGCATCCGCTGAGCTGCGGTCTGCAGCGGGACTGACTTCAAGCAATGCGGGGAACTCCTCCGCCCTGGAAAACAAGTAAAACCCGGCGATTTCATGCACGATGCCGGAAAAAAGAGCCGTCTCCGGATCCAGTTTGGTCAGTTTTCGAGCGATTACTTTCGCCAGCGCCGCCACATTGGCGGAGTGATGCCACAGCAATTCGGATTGATGTCGGATGGCGGGATTCTTGATTTCACTACTGAACTGCCGCACGACAATGGCGGCCACCAGAGACCGCAGCGGTTTGAAACCGAGCAGGCTGACGGCGGAGCGCACATTATTTACTTTGCCACCGAAACGCGTGTAGGCAACCGAATTCGCGATGGCGACTAATCGAGCGGCGGTCAATGGTTCTGCAAGAACCAGTTCAGCTGCGGTTTCCAAATGGCAATCTGGATCATCGAGCGCCTGCTGAAGTTTAAGCGACGCGGCCATATTGGTTGGAAAAACAAGCTCGCCCCGGCTGGCTTGTCCGGCGATGAGCTCTACCGCTTCACTTCTATTCATGGCTAGCACCTGGTTGCTTCCAATTGATTCGCGTACCATTGCCCGAAAGCATGCACACTGTTTTACGAGGAAAAAAATTCACGTCGATAACGCGTCTACTGCGGGGGCACCCAGTACACAAACTTGCGTTCATAGTCGATGGTCTTGCCGTAGGGAAAGGCGTCGTAGCTGTGCACGGTCACCTTTAACGTACGACCGGCCAGTCGAGGTGCAAGATCCACTCGAAGTCTTTCGGCAAGCCCCGCCAAATCGACCTGAGCGCTGCGCACGGCCTGCACTTCCCAGTGAATCGAATCACCATCGGGTACGATACGATGGGCACCACTTAGTGGCCTGGCGACATCCGGGAAACGATAGAGTGTTTCCTTGAACAGATCGACATGCCCGCCGCCAGTAAGGCGATCCTTGGCACGCCCGTGCAGTGCAATCATCGGTGCCGAGGGCAAGCGCAGGCCACCCGGTGTCATGCTCGACGCCTCTTGCAGCAACTTCGGAGAGAGCAACTGCATGCGATCG